>JBASOB010000097.1:0-3846 GCA_049657865.1 Mobilitalea sp. | reverse complement strand
CAAAGCTCATGAGCGGTACTCATTCACTCGCGTTGCGGCGGCCGAAGTCTGATATATAGGAAAGAAATCATGTGGAGATATGCTTTCTTTCCTATATATCAGACTTTGACCTTTGCTTATCCCGTATAGTATAACATTTTTGGTGTGGTTTTTAAAGGTGTAGGATTATTTTCTTTTTACGAGCGTTTTTCAGGGGGCTCTTCTATCTATTTCTTTCATCTGCTTCTTTTTTTCTTTTTCTTTCGCTTCGCTTTTTTCTTGTTTTTGCTTTATCTTGTCTTTCATCTCAGTCTTTTAAAGTTTTTCACGGAAGGAGCTTAGAACATTTTCTTTGGTATATTTCTCTGCTTCTTCTGAGGTCAGAAGCTTTGACCAGGGAACTCTTCTGTCTGTCAGGGCACCTTTTCCTGTGTTATTGTATTCAGCAAAGTATACCGTATCTTGTGCCTCTTTCTTTCCCCAGTCATGCCAGCCTTCTGCTTTGATATGGGCGCCTAGTACACTATTCAGGATGACAACTTTGGCAAAATCTCTCCAGGGTCTGCCTAGATATACACTTTCCTGCGGACAGTCGCTGGTAAACTGACACTGATTGAAGACGTAACCAAAGGACTGTCCCTCGGGAGTTGATGCAGCCGTTATGTATCCGTTAACTTCTTTCTGAATATTGCGAGAAAATATCTCGCACCCCTCAAAATAGGCGGTTGCTCCTCCAAATATAAAGTCGACGTCACCGGAAATAAAACAGTTCTTATAATAATGTTGTCCGCACAAACGTGGTGCAAATTCTTTTGGACCACGAAAGCCATATTTTTCATGTTCAACCGGTGGTAGAGGTGCAGTAAATAACGTATCCTGACCTCCGAGCAGTCTGCAGTTTTCTAGTAAGATACGTTCTCCATCTACGTACACAGCAAGTGCCTGCCCGGTCTTTGGGCCAGATCCGGCACTATTTTGGAACGTGATGTTGTGGGCGGTAAAATCATTGGCATCGATAAATACCGTCGGTGTACGAAAGGTACCTCTTTTCTCTCCGTTTTCCATAATAGAAAGAGCATAATCACCAAAGGTTATTATAGTTTCGTTTGCTGATTCTCCGCATAATATTAGATTATTTTGAGAAATTATCAGTCTTTCTTTATAAATTCCATTCCCTATCTGAATGGTTACTCTGCTGCCCTCATACTGCATTGCTGCCGTTAAGGCTGATGCTATGCTTGTAAAATCAAGGTTGCTATCTTGGGATACCTTTAATGTTATATTCTTTGCTTTCATATTCTTACTTCCGCCTCCTGATTTCGTCTCTTAGCATTATAATTATCTATTGTAACATATTTCCACAAATTCTTATAAGATTCATTTTCCAGAAAGGGGTAACACTGTTGTTACAAATATGGATTGAATCCCTCGCTTGATTTGAATTTATAGAATCCAAAATAAATCCCAAGGGTTCTTGCGTAAGTTCACAAAAATCCTTGGGATCTTCTTATTTGTTTTTCACTACAACTTTCACGATTTTTGTATATGTTTTTCCGTCCTTTTTAAATGAAACTATAACATTTGCCTTTCCTGCCTTCTTTGCAGTAATGACACCTTTCTTGCTTACCGTCGCTACACTACTTTTTCTGGATTTATAAGAAACCGTGTAACCCGCTTTGTTTTTTAGTGCTATTTGATAGGTGAGCTGCTTATTACTTCCTGCACGGTATAAGGTTACGCCTGACTTGGTTACCGTAGGGGCTTCTGCTTTCGTCTCCCACGAATAAGTATAGACACCTGTTCCCACGCCACTGCTAATCTGAATATATACCTTCAGCGTCTGTCCTGCTGTTCCTTCAGGCAAAGCAGCATTCGCGGTTAAGGTAATTGAATCTGCAGCTTCCGGCCAGCTATTTCCGGCAGTATTAGATATTTCAGTTTTGAATCCAGTTGTTTCAGCATAAGGGTGAATATATGACGTACCCCAGATCTGCGACAGAATCACTTTATTACTATAATTCTTTATTGTAATCTTTGAACCGGAAGCTAAGAAATTTGCGGGCGAATCCCATTTAATTTCATACCTTACACCGACAGCAAGATTTTCTATCTTGTTGGCTCCGATATATCTTTCATGATCAACATAAACATGATTTTCAAGGAAAGTACAATCTTCCGCTCTATCTCCATTGGCATCGTAGATAGACCAGGTATCAGTCATCGATCCACCACTATCATAAGAAGGATTTGACGTACATTCAAAGGCATATCCGCTTAGATACCATCCAGTCTTTTTCACGTCCAGACTATAGGATTTTGCTTTTAATGCATTATCGGTTTCCTTCCAGGTATAAGTATATATGGCCTGTGCATCCGCTGAAGAGCTGTAATTCAAATTAATGATTAAATATGCCACATCTCCTCTTAGTGCACCAGGTATTGGACTTTCTGTGGTAATTGAGATATCTTCAGAACCAATCGCGTACTGGTCGCTTCCCGCATCTGTCAAAAACCGATTACTATAGATATCGTTTTTTGTTTTAATATTAAATCTTGCTGATATTGGTCTAGAGGTCCATGTGGTATGTGAAACTTCTATGTTGGAAACATTGGTTAATGCAATCTTAGTTCCCCCTGCATAGTAGTCTTCCGGAGAATCCCAGGAAATCGTCTGCTCATACCCATGCATAAATTCATTGATTTCGTTATATCTTCCGTACCGAAGCCGAATATCATTCTCAAAATCCGACTCTAATCCACTCATTTCTGTTCCTTCAATATCGAAAATCTTAATAATGTCAGAATAGGAACCTCCCTGCATAAAGGTTCCATCTACTTTTTTTGTATTAATCACCAGTTTATAATCTGTCATATACCACCCTGCTGCCTCTTCCTCCTCCGCTTGTACAGTGTTTACAGCATGCGGTGTAAACCATAAAGAAGACAGTACCATCGAAACTAATAAAAGCCAGGACAAAAGTCTTTTCTTTGTATTCATGTGTATCTCCTTTCACAATTATAATTTTCGTTACTGACGTTGCCCGATTCTTCTCTGCTGCTTTCGTAGTTATTATTTTTATCCTTGACGTTAATTTTTGGTACAAAAAACTATCCTCGCATTATAAACTTTCCTCTGCAGGATATTATTGTTACCCGAGATAATTATCAAATAATTGACTGTCCTATAAACGGTTACGCATTCTCTTAATTATTGGAATCGTATGATGAGATTTAATAATGTCAGATTTTCCAGCGGGAAATATAAAGAGTGTAGATAAGAAGTCCATATAAAAGTGTGTTATTGGGGGTCTTATAAAGTATAAGTCAGATGGGTATGTCAGAATGTGCTATTTGAAAGTTCTTATGATTAACATATCAAAGTGCGTGTAAGAAGTTCTATCTATTTTTGTGTGCTTCAGGCGATGTATCTACTAAAACTTATTATACTCTTATGTATAATCTTTGTAACTTGTTTTCCTCTTATTTTGCGCTTATTTTTCCTATTCGTTTCAAATCTCCAGAAATATCCTCCGAAAATTTCTGGAGATTTGAGTTATCCATTTCCTGTTGTACGGTAATATAATTAAAATAAGCAAAACGCTTATTTTAGAAGTCATTATTTTTTGAGGGCAGAATAATTAATGTCCGCTTCCTCATTATGTGTATCCAACCGGTATGGTAAATACATATAATCCTCTTGCCCGATATCTCTTGCTCCAATCGCAGTTTCTTTTACTTTACCATTTTTTAATGTGATCAGAGTGATTGTTTCATATCCCATATGGCCTGTTAACTTAATGAACCCATTACCATCCGGGTATGCAAAAAGTGCACTATGTGATCCGTTGATACTTTTCACTTTTACCG
>JBASOB010000096.1:0-6985 GCA_049657865.1 Mobilitalea sp. | reverse complement strand
GGCTAGCAGCATCTGAAGTAATTGCACCATAAAGTTTTGGATCAGTTTGAGTCCCATCGTCAGCAAGTATTTTTACCGATTCCAAATGATGATTTAACTCAACACTCCCGCTTCCTGTCAATAATGGTTCTAATTCAAAATATTCACATATTCCAGCCATTTCAGTTCCATGCCCTTCATGGTCATTTGTTTTCCATGTAGGACTCGCACTTTGAAGCATACTATCTGCTAAAACATGTTCTAATAATGGATGCCCTTTATTAACTCCCGTATCTAATATACATACATAACTCAACGGAGATGATATGGAAATTCTGCTTTGCAAATCGTCAATCCATTCTTTCGCCTCTCCTGCATTCATTTTTGTATAAAATGAAGCCGTTTCTGGTGCCCGTCTAATTTCCGTAATCTTTCCATACATATTTATTAATTGTTGAATTTTATCTTTATTAACTTTCAGTAATACTACCGCTTTTTCAGGAAAAACAATGAACTTCTCATCGTGCTGAATTTGATGCACATCACATAAATGATAAAACTCTTTTGCATTCAATTCTTCTCGCTCAACCTCTGTGCTTATCCAAAACTCGCACCAACGGTCAACCTCAGAAGGTATATCTTGCAGATTACCTATCCAAAAAGAGGACAAAACTGCCAATTGAATAGTTTCAATACTCTCAACTAATTCTTTATATTTTTCATTGCCTCCTGGTGTCTTTTCATTTAAATATTTTTGCACCCTGTCATTAAAATAATTTTCTTTACCTTCCGGAATAAAAACAGTCGCAGTTTTAACAATTCCTTCCTGTAATTTTTCGTTTCTAAGGTTCAAAAACTCAATTCCCTGCTGAGCATTCTCAAGGCTTTTAAATAATAAATCACAGTTCTCTGCACCTTTAAATTCAATATATGTACCATGGCGTTCTTTTATTGAAGCAAACATTGCTTTCCTTTGTTCTACTTCTGACCATACTTCATTCAATTGGCTAAGCAAATAATTACCATGTTCCTGACGAACTCTAGGTCTGTAATTCTTAGTTATTACCGTACTATCCGAAGTATAAGAATGTGCTTCATATGTATCTGTCAAAATAATATTCTTCTTATGAAATGCCACTTATCTTATGCCTCCTTGCTTACATATGCTCCCGTACGTTCAGCCAATGCATTTGCTATCAGTTCAGAACTCATGGTTTTATTTTCCAAAATAATTACTTTTATACAATCTTCACATGCCTTTGTAATTTCAGCATGACTTAATCCATTTGCCATCTCAAGTACTTTCTTTGTAATCGATTTTGATTTATAAAATTCCCCAAATTTAATTTCAAATAGCTTTTTAATTTGTTTTTCATCTGGGAGTGAGTAATGCATAACATCATCAAAACGTCTAAACAAAGCTTGATCTAGCATTTTATGATTATTTGTAGCTGCCAAAATAATACTATCAGAATCGTCATGTTCTAAAAATTGCAAAAACGAGTTCAAAACTCTTCTCATTTCACCCACTTCATTGTCGAGACTCCTATCTGCTCCAATAGCATCAAATTCATCAAATAGAAAAACCGCTCTACTTTCAGAAATCAGTTCAAATATCTGTCGTAATTTAGCACTTGTTTCACCCATGAATTTTGTGATTATTTTATCCATTTGGACGATATATAGTGGTAAATTTAACTCACTTGCAATTACTGAAGCTGTCAATGTTTTGCCCGTTCCAGGAGCTCCTTCAACAAGAATCTTACTTCTATTTTTCATTCCGAAACTTCTTAATCGCTCCCGTTGCCGATATTCTGTTAAAATTTTCTCTAATCTAATACGGATTTCATCGGAAACAACTAATTCCTGTGATTTATGATCTGGCATTATAAAATCAACCAATGGATTCTCATTTTTTATTCGAACGATATTATTTGCCGAGCTATTTTTTTCTACAATTTCTTTTATTTCTCTAGCCAATGCCACATGACCAGCTCTTGCTTCACTAGCTGCAATCTGTAAAGCTACCGTTCTAAACCGACTATCATCTCTATTATAATATGCATTAATTAATGATTTTATCTGATCGCCGCTTGCCATGTCATTCACCTACTTTCTGTTTTAAAACCACACTTCTTCATAATTATTATACTGTATATAGATTAAAAATACAAAATATTTCGATATTTCACCGATGTGGGTGACCTGCTTATCTAGCTCTATTCACTTCGAGAAAATATAGATATTTCTGTAAGTATTTAGTCTATTAAGTAACTTAATTAATTCTTATCTTCCCGATGTAACAGCACAACGGTCTCAACGTGGATTGCGTGTTAATTAATTTCTGCATCCTTGGGAACATTTCATCCGTTTTTCAACAGTTTCGAGGTTCTAGGGAACATTTCAATTGAAAAACACATTATCTTCCTATAGTTTATCTACGCTTAAGTTTTTCATATTCACAGATTTTACTTTTTCTAATTCCAAAACATTTCCATTTCAGTCTTTAAATTAAGATGAATTCATATAATCCTAGTAGTATTCGGTATAAACATCTTTAGCCGGGATTCCGCAACTACTCCAAGATTTGCTCTTGCAAGAATCAGCTCGCCAGTAGTCATAGAACGGCTTTTATCAATCCATATTTTTACTGTCTTAGTTAACTCACATTGTCATTCAAGCATCATAACATCCAGTTTGTTTGCCGTTACATCAGGTGCTATACCTCAAGCCTCTTTCCATATCAAAGCTGCATTATTCATTAAAATAGTCTGCACATCGTAGCATTCTCTTTTAGTCATCATCTTATCTACTGTAGTGTAACCTTCCATCATCACTTAATGTTCTTTGCAACATTAGCAGCAGTTTTAAATATTTTCCCACCATGTTTGATGAGTTGTCTACTTCCGAAAGCGAGACCTATAACACCAATACCTGCCACTGGTGTTCCGTATTTATTAATGCATTTTGGGCAAAGACCGAGTTTACCCTCATTATTCATATACGATCTTTTACATGACCAGCACATCTTTTCTTCATTAGTTTTCTTGTCCATCTTTTACATCCTCCAAAGATACCAAATAAATATCCTTCTGTCCATCTATTGCATCAAAACCGACTTCAAGCACTGATCTTAATTCCGTAGAAAAAGTCTGCCAACAGTCTCTATTCATACCATCATATGGGTAATTTAAGTGTATCAATCTAGCGGCAGACTGTCCTTTATTATTGATTCCCTTTACTAAAAAATCCTGCATTATATGCTGATAACCTTTCAGAACCATTCTTGAGCTATCTTTATCTCCCAAGTAATCTAAAACTCGAACTTGGACTCCAACATATTTTGTAACCAACTGTAAATCGCTGGTTAAGAATTTAATAGTATTCCTGATTTGATTTGATTTCTGAAAAATTGGCCATCTTGTCATTTTTGCCAAATATTCTGCTGATGTAGATAAATCCGTATAAACCCCATTAATAGCTCTTGTAAGTTCATCAGAAGATTTCTTGAGATATTCTCGTCTGTCCTCTAATGAATTTGTCGTTTGTGCCCTTAATATGTAATCTCTCGCATTTAAAAACGGAGTGATAATATCACGATCCCTATCTCTCTTGATTTGATATGTTTGCAGTTCTTGTATTTCATTGAGTTTTGCATATATCTGCCTCATCTGAAGTTGATTCTCAATGCTGCGACAAGTCTCAAATGAACCAGTATCATTACGCACACGTTTTAAAGTGATATCCTTCACTCGTACATCATTTTCGTCTATAATGACAGCACGCATATTCCCATCAACTTGCCTTGATTCACCAATCTTGTAAATGCCTTTGTCAAATTTAACTCTAATATTATGAGGCAAACTATCAAAATCAGGAATATAATCATAAGTTCCTTTCATTAGAACTTCCGCCTGATGCACTACATCATTAATAATCCCTAAATCAGCTATCGGTATTTCAGTCAATACGTCAACAGTAGAATACTACTTAATTTCATAACGCATTTGCTGAACACACAATTCAAAAAAATCACTCATTGCCGCAATATCGGTCCCATACTTATCAGCATCGGTTATAAGGATGCAAAGTGCATTCTTTGAGACCGAAACGATGCCACCGATGTTGTCATTTATAGTTTTTTCTCCGATATCATTATCTTCGCTCATGTTCTAAATCTCCCAGCATTCAATGCTTTTAGTTTTAAGCACCTATCTTGTCTTCTTATAAATCTCACATTTTTCATGAAGATTCTTAAAGCAAAAGAGCTTTCAATGCATCACTCATCAACTTCTGCCTTTTTTCCATAAATATTTCAAAATGCGATAGCTTACATGATACATCGCCTAGCAAATACTTAACATTCTCGCTATTTTCAAGAACTTTAAGCCAATCCACTAATGGCATTGCATTTTTGCTCTCATTCTCGCGGCCTTCTAATAATTGAAGATTTGCTAATGTATTTCGTCTACGACGCCATTCGTCTTTTCTATCATCATCGATGACTGTACCGTCTGGCAGAATAAGGCCATTAATCTTATCTTCCTCAAAGCCAGTGTGGGGATGCATGTGGTCTTGATGGAATCCTTTCTGGCCGTACTTGAAATTAGGATAAAGCAAAGAAAGCAACATAAATGTGTACGCACCGATTTCATAGGTGTCAAAGATTGAATCAATTTCTTCAGCGGTATAACGTAAAGTCCTTTCACCTGTGAAACGTACATTTAATAAATTACTCATTTTGAATGCGTCTGCAGGTACAGCCTTTAATGCTTCTCTGATACTCGTAAGCGCTGAATTTGTAGCAGCACCAAAAATCTGTTTTACCTGAGAAATAACGATATATTTTCTAAGCTCAGATTTGCTTTCCACATCGAGTTTACCGCCATTGAATAGATAATAAACCATCGGAGATACGGCAACATAAGAAATAATATTTTCCGAATTAAATCCGAACTCATTTAGTAACTCTACTATATCCTTAATAGATTTTCTGATATTATCCCAATTGTCTCTTATTCTTAATATACTGTCTTTCTTGAAAGTTTCCACCTTAAGCGTTACTGATATATCAAGAACATACAAACAGATACGCATAACAAAGTCATTGGAAAACTTATATCCTTCTCCTATCTCATTAATTTCTGCAAGCAATATATCAATTTCGTCTCTCGCCTTATCCCAATGAGAAACAATGGTAGAAAACAACAAGTCACTCTTTGAGAGGATTGTTCCACCAGAATTAACACGTATAAATATATCAAGTACACTATCTATGGAGTCCGCTTCCACTTCGAAATAATTGATTATTTCGTCGCCAACAAGTCGAGTGTGTAACAAAGAGGCATTTTTCATTGCAATTTTATCGGTTGCCCATCCATTAGGAATAATCAGATCTGTCACGAGCTCATCCTGTGAGTATTTCAATATATCTTTCACCAAATACCATAGTTTATCATCTTTTTGCTTTTTGGCAATTGCAGGTATTAGGAATTTAAATTCATAGGAGATGTCTTCATCATCAGTCCTTTGACTATGTAAATTGAAATAAAGTTCTTTCTTAGGAAAAGCCTCATCATTTTTCCAACGTTTATTAGGTGATTTTCTACTCATACTACCTTGCAAGGCAATATATAATGATGTTAATCTCTGCTGGCCATCAAGTACAGCCCATACTGTCTCTTCATCGCTTCCAAACGGAAATGGGTGTGGTGCAGCAGGATTCTTATACAAATCACGTTCATGAAAGTCCTTGATAAATTCATACAAAGAGTATTCTTTATTATTTATAGTGGACTTTCTAACCTTCCAAAATAAAAAAGTGCCAATTGGATATCCGAGCATGACGGAGTCCATCAGCCTAGCAATTTGATCATCATCCCAGATATATTTTCTTTGTATCGCTGGAAGATAAATCTTTCTACTGTTTATATCTTCAATAATAGTTCTAATGTTTTTCTTCTCGTATCCCATATCTACCTTCCTTTACTAATTTACTGTCTTAATTTCATTTCCATTAGGCAGAATGAAATCTTTCTCAAACTTTACGTTCATCATATCTGCTATGGCCTTAAATTCTACTAATGAAATAGTCTCACGCTTCAGCTTCTTCTTGAAGTTCTGTGCGGACGATCCTAACCGTTATGTCCGAAGTTTTTATTATAATTCCTTAATATTTCAATAGGAACATTGTAAATCATTTGTTTCCAATTTACAATATTTACACATACAATATAATTTATTAAGACCAGATATTTATGTTATATAAGTTTAAAGAGAAAATGTAATTATTACTTTTAATCACATTTCCTCTCGTCTTAATTCAGTGCTGTCTTTTTAAATGCCTTTCTCCATTAAGAGCTTCTTGTTTAGCTATAAATATCTATGAGTTCCTGCTCCTCAGGAGCTCGATTATTCTTGTATTTAAACGAGCTTGTCTATTCTGCTTGCTTAATCTATTTATAAAATAAAGATGCTGATATATCATATTCTTCTTAATATCAAGTTTTCGCTTATCTTTATTTTAGTCGAACCAGTTAGTTCTAAATTCTTCAGTGTAGATTTAACGAATTTTTCTATTTTGTTTAAGTCAAAATCAATGGTATTCAAAAATATTTTGCATTTACATGACCCTAAATAACTGTCCAGTTTATTATAGCCTATATAGCTTGGTATTCTTCGTGTATCTTCCAATTGAATTATAACTTTGTCTCCAGCGGAGACAAAGTTCCATCTTCTTGCAACAAATAATTTCACTTCCCTGCTGCTTCATCGCCTCCAATTTCATCTTATAAACAAATGCTTTCTCACTAGGTCTGACATGCTCTCTTTACAAATTACTGTCTACCATGGCAATAACCGTTTCTGCATCATCCATCTGTATAACCAGAACAGGAACTATATCAACACCCACCCATTCACTGGCAGCCTTTCTTCTATGTCCTGCGATAATCTCATACCCTTCACCATCAGAATTTGATCTTACAATCAGTGGGACCAATACTAC
>JBASOB010000095.1:0-2585 GCA_049657865.1 Mobilitalea sp. | reverse complement strand
CCTTTTGCTTGGTTTATATGGTAGGCTTGTTTGCTGTACCTTTTTTTACTTAAATTTAAATTTTATTACCTTAACTTTGTGCTATTCCTTATTCTAAATTCTTAATTCAAATTTTTGTCTGATTTATTCATTTAGTTTCTGAGAGTACTCCTTGATATAATTTTACTTCATATCAGGACTGATGACAAACCTAATTGTCTAAAAAAGAGGGATTTAAAAATCCACTTGTATCAATACAAGGATTTCAAAAAACCGAGGTGTCCAAGTATAAGGTTTTAGAAAACCCTAACTGTCTAGTATATAGGGTACATTTTAATATAATATAAGAAAACTTGCATATATTCTTGAAAAATGCAAGTTTTTTTATTGTTTAAAAAATACCGAACAGACAACGAAAACAACCGAATGGACATTATACATAAAAACCGGTTGAAAATTGTACAAGTTCGATGTATAATAAATACAAAGTTGGCATCAGAAAGCACATGAGTTATTAATTTCTTGATAAGGCAAAAGTTTAATAAATATATTTCTGAATTCCATCTGGATTAATGACTCTTAAGCTTTCGCAGGGCACTACTATGTTACAAGGGGATGATAAAATGGATTTTATTGTTAAATCTAAGTTTAAAGATACCGTATAATCAGATTAATAGCTATAGTAACTGGGAATGCAAACGTTTTAGATGTGATGTTAGATTAAATTTACACAAGAGATAAATTTAATCTAAGTAAATCAAAATTAAAAGGAGTATATTATGAAAAAAAATCTAATATTTATATTAGCTTTAAGTATAATATTATGTATGAGTTCAACAAGTGTTTATGCTGAAGACGTTCTTGTGCAAGAGAGTAATGATGGTGATATTATAGTACCAATGCAACTTTATGAATATATTTGGCAAGTTACGAGTACCACAGCAAATCCAATTACTTATGGTACTTGGGCAGACGGGCCAACTGGATTAGGACCTGGAAATTTGGATATTAATGAATCGTCAACAATTTCTAGAGAGTATACAAACTCTATTACTGGTGAGTATACAATTGGGAAAAGTAAAATTGCAGCGAGTTTAGGAACTACAATTGGCATAGATAAAACTTATGGAACCAGTTATTCGATAACTCTTGCAGATGGTGAACGAAAAACGATTAAATTTCGTCCAAAATTAAGAGTTTATAAAGTTATTTCAACATATTACAGATATCCAGTTGGATTACCTGGAGAGAAAGTAGCAATTGATACTGAAACTTGTTATGTTACAACATTTGTCGATTGGGATTATAGTTGGAGGTATGGATATTAATAATAATATTTTAGGTTATCTGGGACTGTTTCTAGGTTGTTCTAATATTAGCTGGCAATTATATTTATTGCCGTTTTTACAAAAATTAGATTTTTTATCTATGGGGCAAAGTTATAATTCTCCATCATCATATATGTATGAATTTCCAGTAAATATATCATTATTATTGTCCGTAGTTATGATAGTTATGGGAATTGTCTTGATTATAAGAAAAGAAAAACTATAGGGGACAGTAGGGGCGTACACCAGCTGTCACTCTAAAATATTCATTAATTATCGCCATATTGATTAGGATAAAAAACCAAAAATGTTATTTATTCCAAACATTTTTGGTTTTTTACATTAATTATATATCTTTTTTCAATCGTTCGATTTCTTCTAAAGGCAATTCCGTTGTTTCGGATATAAAACTAGATTCTAATCCTTTTTTTAATAAATTTTTTGCAATTTCAATTTTGCCTTCAATTATGCCTTCAATTATGCCTTCAATTTTACCTTCAATTTTACCTTCTTCTTTAGCAGCTCGTTGCTGAACATTGTAGTCCATGATAGCTTTTTTTCTGCTATTATATATCTGTCTTCTAACATCATCGTTGTTAAGAGAAATTAATTCTTTATATGCTTCTTTTACTCCTGCATTTTGGTTTGCCAGCATCTCCATCTCCTCCTTTTCACTTGAATTGATAAACTTAGCCCAGATAAATAATTCATCATTATTTATAATTTCATCAGGAATTTTAGGTAATTCCAATACGTGGAATTCTAATAAATTATTAAATATCCTATAATCTTTATCTTCTCTGATATGATATGAACTATAGTATTCAGGATATTGTACCTGATTAAAAATATTAAAATTCAGAATACTTATACTGATGCACTGTATTAGCTTTCCGTACTCATCACCTTTTTTAGCTTGTTCTATGAGCATTTTACAATTATAATATAAAACTCTATCCGTCCAATGTTTAAAATTCATAACTTGCATTTCAATTTCAATCTCATGCTCATTTTGAAGTATTAGTCTTAGATCCATTACAATGTACTTATCATTTTCATATTCTTTAAGTGTGTGCGTATCCACATACTGTATGTCCTTGATATTATCAATATTTATTTTTAAAATGGCACTTAAAAAACTTGATAAGGCAATTTTGTTATTCATCATCTGCTTAAATGCATAGTCAATTTTGGGTGATATAAATTCATTGTCATCTGTAAAAGCTGTTTCTTTTTCAATTTCCATATTCATATCTATCATCTCCAAACACTATATTT
>JBASOB010000094.1:0-2434 GCA_049657865.1 Mobilitalea sp. | reverse complement strand
ATTTTACTTTAAGGTCTGCTAAGTCACCGGAGCAACATTCAAGCGTACGTACTGGGATATCCAGGGTGCGGAACAGGTCTACGGTGTTTTGCCATAACTTTTCATACCAGTCCATGCTTTCTTCCGGTTTACAGACAACGATCATTTCTTGCTTCTCAAACTGATGAATACGATATACGCCTCGTTCCTCGATACCATGAGCTCCTTTTTCTTTTCTGAAACAAGGAGAGTAGCTTGTCATGGTCTTAGGTAATTGTTCTTCCTGTAAGATAGTATCGATAAATTTACCAATCATAGAATGTTCACTTGTTCCGATGAGATATAAGTCTTCCCCTTCGATTTTGTACATCATGGAGTCCATCTCTGCGAAGCTCATAACACCGGCTACTACTTCACTGCGAATCATGTAAGGAGGGATGCAGTAGGTGAATCCACGGTCAATCATGAAATCTCTTGCGTAGGAGATAACAGCAGAGTGAAGGCGGGCAATATCACCCATCAAATAATAGAAACCGTTACCGGCAACTTTTCTTGCACTGTCTAGATCGATTCCATCGAATTTCTCCATGATCTCAGTATGGTAAGGAATCTCAAAGTCAGGAACAAATGGATCACCGTAACGTTTTACTTCTACGTTCTGGCTGTCATCTTTACCAATTGGGACACTTGGATCGATTATGTTAGGAATCGTCATCATGATTTTCAAGATCTTTTCCTGGAGAACTGTTTCTTCTGCTTCTAATTCCGTTAAACGATCAGAATCTGCGGTAACTTGATCTTTAAGAGCCTGAGCTTCTTCCTTTTTACCTTTTGCTAATAAACCACCGATTTCTTTGGATAACTTATTTCTTTCAAATCTCAAATTATCAGCTTCCTGTTTGGTAGTTCTACTTTCAAGATCAAGTGCAATCACCTGATCTACTAATTCTAGCTTATAGTCCTGAAATTTATTCTTGATATTTTGTTTCACGATTTCAGGGTTTTCTCTTACAAATCTTAAATCCAACATAATTTATTCCTCCTATGAATGTTTAAATTTTGAACATGATTTTATAACTACATGACGAAAAAGAAAAGATGGAAATAAAAAAATCCCCCCAACCCATGCATAAAACATGGGGCGAAAGGAATCCGCGTTGCCACCCAAATTGCCAGATGAAATCATCTGACCACTCAATCAGTACGTTAAAGGGTACCAGGCTCTCGACTTATCGTCGACGGCTCCAAAAGTGGAAAGATGTAACACCTCACCGATTCACACCAACCATCGGTTCTCTGAAGAAATGTTTTAATCGTAGCTTTTATCAACGCCAATTACATTTAATTTCATTCATTATATGACTTATCGATACTTTGCGCAAGATAAAAATGAAAATTCAAATAAAAATCATGTGGTAATCATAAAGTATCATGCTATAATGTAGAATAAGAATTGAAAATATAAATTAAAATAAGAACTGAAATAAGAACTGAAGAACTGAATAAGAATTGAAATAGAAACAATGATAAAAAATAATATTTACCCGGAGCTATCAGTAATGAAATTAAAATAAAGTGAGGACAATCGATTGAATCAATTTAAAACAATTTTACTGGATGCGGATGATACGATATTTGATTTTGATGCCTGTGCCAGGGAAGCTATCGTTACAGCTTTTAGCAATCATAAATATCCTTTAGATGAACAGATATATGCGAGTTATAAGATAATTAACACTGATTTATGGAATCAATTTGAGCAAGGAAAGATAACAAGAGAAACGGTAATTTATTCAAGATTTGGACTGCTGTTTAAGCAAATGGGTATCGAAGATGATGGAATTGCGTTTGAAGATGAATTCCAGGAACTGCTTGGAATGCAGCATTTTATGATTCCGGAAGCGGAGCAGATCGTTAAATACTTATATGAAAAGTATGATTTATATATCGTAACAAATGGGGTGACCGCAACACAGCTCAGAAGATTCCGCGAGTCTGGAATTGACCAATATATGAAGCGTATCTTTGTCTCAGAAGAAACAGGATACCAGAAACCGATGAAAGAATATTTCGATTATTGTTTTGACAGAATCGATTGCTTTGAAGCAGATAAAACGATGATTATTGGTGATTCTCTATCTTCTGATATGAAAGGCGGCAACAATGCTGGAATCGTAACTTGTTGGTATAATCCCAATTTACAAGTTAGAAACCCTGATATTAAAATTGATTATGAAATCTCTGATATCAAGGAATTATACAGATTATTATAGATCTTTTTAGCTGATATTTCACAGGTAAATAATTTTTCTTACAATTGATATAAATTATCTTATGAGGCAAATACCTTATAAATATAATATAAGACAGTAAAAATACTCCAACAGGAATATTGTTGAAAAACTATAATTGACTTCTTCTAAGCAACCTGGTTGCTTATGGCGAAAATCATGAA
>JBASOB010000093.1:0-3941 GCA_049657865.1 Mobilitalea sp. | reverse complement strand
TCCCCACCAACCACGCTTGCAGAACTTGACGAATATGCAGATAAATTATCTGTTGCAAATGCAGATGGAGGCTATGACAGATTCGGTTTTATTCCATGGCTTGATAGCGGTAACGATGCTTTCGTCTGGCCGTTCTTCTTTGGTTCAGATATTTATGATGTGAATACCGGGAAATTAACATTAACAGATCAGAATGTAGTAGATACTTACAATTGGATGAGGTCTTATGCAAAGAAATACAATCCTGAAACAATTCAGGCCTTCGTATCAGGAGCAGGCGGTATGTTCTCACCTGACCATCCTTTTATGAAGGGTAAAGTTGCAATGACGATTACTGGTAACTGGTTTTCGAATGCATTAAAGATCTATGCACCGGATGTTCAATATAAAGTGGCAGCAGTTCCGGTACCAGAAGGCGGACGTGCAAATAGTACGACCCTTGGTGCTAATGTGTTTGCGATTCCTAAGGGCGCTAAAAATGCAAAACTTGCAGCTGAATTTGTGAAGTATTGTCTGCAGCCGGAAGTAAATGCAACAAACTTTGATGTATGGCGTTCTGTTCCGACCGTTGATAAATCCTTTGATGAAGTCAGCTGGACAAAAAATGGTGATGAAATGTACGCTTTAGAGAGAAAATTAATTAACTCTCCTGATTCAGGCCTTCCTGCACTATGTAAAGTGAGTTCACAGTTATCCGTTAACTTGAATGCTTTAAGGGACAAGGTTATTTACGACGACTCAGATCCGCTTCCTTTATTACAGGAATTACAGGATGAGATGCAGGCGGAAGTTGACAAATAATAAGAGATTAAGAATTGGCAGTAATCAATCAGATTGACATCTATTGTCAAGAAGTCGGGAGACGGCAGGTGCTGCCGTCTCCCAATGATTAGAAATTGTGGAGGTAGAAAATATGGACAGTGGTGAGAAATTTCATATATTAACGAAATGGAATAAATCAAAACTGTATGTCCGATTTGAAAAAATGATTTTATATATCATACTGATTCTTCTGGCAGCCTGTTTTATTGTTCCATTCCTGTTTCTGTTCTTTGGTTCATTTAAGGTAAGCAGTGAATTATTCCGAGTTCCCTTCAAATGGCTTCCTGATCATTTTCAATTAGGAAATTACAAAGAAATGTTTACCTCAATCCCTTTTATGAAGTATTTAGGGAATACGTTATTCATTGTGTTTTTTAATATTGTCGGTTCCATCTTGTCGAGCTCCTTTATAGCTTATGGATTTGCTCGTATGAAATGGCCTTTCCGGGATAAAATATTTATGATTGTAATAATTACTATGATATTACCGTTTCAGGTAACTATGGTTCCATTGTTTTTAATGTATACAAAATGGCACTGGATCGGAACATTTTTACCTCTTACCGTTACTTGTTTTTTTGGAAATCCATTCTATATATTTCTCTTAAGGCAATTTTTCCTGGGAATTCCGGATGAATTGACTTATGCAGCAAGAGTGGATGGAGCAAACGAATTCCGGATCTATGCAACCATTATTATGCCTTTAGCAAAACCTTGCTTAGCAACGGTGGCAATCTTTGCATTTATCCGTACTTGGAATGACTTTGTCGGTCCGTTAATCTTCTTGGCGGATGATGATAAATATACATTATCCCTTGCTGCACAGCTTCTGCGTTCCAACTTGGATCCAAAATGGAATGTTTTGCTGGCATTAGGTGTAGTAATGGTTGTACCTGTCCTTCTGATATTTTTCTTGTTACAGAAATATTTCATTGAAGGCGTTGCAATGTCCGGAATCAAAGGATAAGGGAGGCTGTTGATAAGAAGATGGATAACATAAAAAATGTAAGGAAACCGATACGTTCTAAAACGAAGGAAGCACTAACGGCCATGGTATTTATAGCGCCTTGGATAGTGGGACTGTTTGTATTCACTTTGGTACCAATCTGTTCGTCGCTCTATTATTCCTTGTGTGATTACAATGTAATAAATGCGCCTATCTTTGTTGGACTTGATAATTATAGGAATTTATTTAAAGATAAAGTTTTTTTAACTGCGTTGGCTAATACACTATATATGATAGCTTTTGGTGTGCCGATTACAACGATTACTGCAATTTCGGTATCGATATTACTTAACAATAAGAATTTGAGAGGCACCTCTGCATTCCGAGTTATATTCTTTATTCCTACCTTGATTCCAACGGTAATTTCGTGTCTCTTATGGGTATGGATGCTGCAGCCGGATACAGGTATCATTAATAAAGTACTCGGATACATTGGAATTCAAGGACCTGGATGGATAGCAAGCCCGACATGGTCGAAACCTGCATTTATTCTGATGATGATCTGGACCTGTGGTAATGCAATCATTATCTATCTGGCAGGGCTTCAAGACATTTCGGTAACTTTATATGAATCGGCATCGATTGATGGAGCAAACTTTTTTCAAAAAGTAAAATCGATTACAATACCACTTTTACGACCTGTAATCTTATATAATGTGGTCACTTTAATCATTAATGTATTCCAATGGTTTGCAGAGCCATTTATTATTACGGAAGGTGGTCCGAATAATTCAACTATGTTTTACTCGCTTTATCTATATCAGAATGCGTTCCAGTTTTTCAAGATGGGATATGCTTCTGCAATGGCGTGGATCTTATTAGCAATTGCTATGATATTTATATTAGTTCTATTTAAAACAATGAAATTCAATGAAAGTGATAATTAAATCAGGACAAGTCGGATAAAAAGTAATCCAAAGTAGAATAGGGTATGAGCTAGATAAAAAAGTCAAGGCGGAAAATACAGACAATACAAGGCAAATAAAAGAAGAAAAAAACAAGCCATGTATATTCTGACAAGTAAGGAAAAAGGAAAAAGTAAATTAAAAAATATAAAACTAACATAAATCAAAAAATACAAAACATGGATCAAGAAAGGAATTAAAAATGGAGAAGAATATTTTAGGAACAGACATCGTGACGCAAATTGGGATTTTATGCCATGATATTGATAAAACGGCACAAGCATATGCTGATTTATTCGGATTAGAGAAACCGGAAATCTGCATCACAGGTACACCTGAAATTGCAAAGACGAAATATATGGGCGAAGATACCCCTGCCCGTACGAAACAGGCCTTCTTTCATGTCGGACCGAATATCGACATCGAGCTTCTTGAGCCAGATCATGAACCGAGTACTTGGCGCCATGACCTGGATACCAATGGCGAAGGTGTTCATCATATTGCGTTTAATATCAATGGAATGCGAAGCGTTGTTGAAAAATTTGAGAATAGCGGGATGAAGGAAATTCAGAAGGGTGAGTGGATTGGAGGACGTTATTCCTATATTGATGCAAAAGACAGCTTGAAACTAACCTTAGAACTTCTGGAAATTGATAAATAAGAATTGAAAAATAGACCCAGGTATTTGAGATGCTACAAAGCAGGATAATTAGGAAGGTGAGAAGAATGATTGGATTGGTGACAGGTGCTAGCAGAGGATTGGGTTATATGCTTGTGAAAAAAGGCTTGGAACAAGGATACCGGATGGTTGCTTGCTGGCTGGGATATCCGGAGGATAATGCGGATTTATTAAAGCTTGAGAGCAAGTATGGGGAACAGCTGCTGATCCTGCAGATGGACGTTACCAAGGAAGAAGAGGTAGAACGGGCAGCAGAAAAATTGTCTGAAATCTCAAATAAACTTGATTTTATAGTTAATAATGCCGGTGTTCTATTCGAGTCCAAATATGACACATCAGATACAATTAAAGATCTGGATATTAAAATGCTTCGGAAAACCCTGGAGGTTAATACGGTCGGCCCGGCAATTGTAATGAAGAAATTTATTCCCTTCATTTATCAATCAGAAGACCCGATTATTATTAACATAACTTCAGAAGCGGGGCATCTGAGTTCGGGCGGGCATAACTACTTGGCCTATTCGATATC
>JBASOB010000092.1:0-5280 GCA_049657865.1 Mobilitalea sp. | reverse complement strand
GTAGTATTTAACAATGGATGGGGTCCAAAACGTATTCTGGTAGAAAACGGCAAAGTCACCGGCGTTGAGTTTAAACGCTGCTCCAGTGTATTTGATGCTGATCATCGCTTTGCTCCAAAATATGATGAAAATGAAACGATCATTGTCAAAGCGGATACCGTACTCCTTTCCATCGGTCAGTCCATTCAATGGGGTGATCTTCTTGCCGGAACTAAGGTAGAGCTTGGACGTGGAAATACAGCAGTAGCAGATGAATTAACCCTGCAGACGAAAGAATCTGATATCTTTGTCGGCGGAGATTGTTTTACCGGTCCTAAATTTGCTATTCATGCAATTGCTGCCGGTAAAGAAGGTGCCATCTCCATTCACCGTTATGTACAACCAGGTCAGTCCCTTGTATACGGCCGTGACCGCCGTGAATATCATTCCTTTGATAAGAGTAACGCTGCCATCGGAGTTCAGGACTATGATTCAACTCCACGTCAGAGACCAGAACATTCCCCTGAGAAAAAGGGAAGCTTCCAAGATGATCGCCTAACCTTTACCGAAGATCAGTTAAAGAAGGAAACCGAACGTTGCTTAAGCTGTGGTGCAGTAGAAGTAGATAGTTACATGTGTGTTGGCTGTGGAATGTGTACTACTAAGTGTAAGTTTGAAGCAATCCACTTAGAACGTACTTATCATTCAGTTCCAGACGATTATGCTAAACTTCCTATCAAGATTGCTGCCAATGCTATCGTACGTACCGGAAAGATTGCTGCTGCTTCACTCAAAGAGGGACTTGGCAGAAAGGGTTAATCTATGCATGAACTTGGCGTATTAAATTCAATGGTTCATACCATTGAACGAATCATAAAAGAGCAGAACTTTACAGAAGTTAATAAAATTGTTATTGAAGTTGGTGAGCTCTCCGGTATCGTCCCTAAATACTTGGAGAAATGTTGGCCAGCCGCTTCCTATAAAACCTTTATGGAGAATACGACTCTAGAAATTGTTGTCATTCCGGGTATTGTCAAATGCCGCACCTGCGAGCGCGTCTTCAACGCCGTATCCAGTGACCTAAGCTGCCCAGGGTGCGGAAGTACCGAAATGGATATCTTAGAGGGCAATGACATGATAATACAGCAGATAGAATGCAACTGAGATGGTGAAAGATTATCCAAATGTATGAATAAAATCCTATCGAGTCCTTACCGAAACAAATCAAATAGAATATATTAGAAAATGTCTGCTTCCCAAGAAAAGCTAAGTGTTTCATGGGAAGCAGACATTTTCTTGTTGTAACCGCTTTATAAATAGGTTCCAACATAACTATTTCACATATATGATAGTATAAAATAAAATAATATATTATTAATTCCGAAACAGAAGGAATATCCAACCTATTAATTTTTCTTTCTGCTAATACTTTTTCTGGTTTTTAGTACTTTCCTCAACATTGTATCGAACTATATCACTGATTAATTCATAAGGTACTGGCATTTTTAATGAAAATTGTACAGCCCCTTTGGATACTTTGTACTCAGTTAACCTATCTCTGAAAGCTTCAATCCCTCTAGGTCCTGGATAAATACCAATATGATTTTTATAGGCCGCAAAATGAATCAGATTTCCGTTCAAAGTGAAGGTTGGCATTCGCCAGCTAATCTTCTCTTCTGCCTCCGGTGCTGCCTCCTTAATACAATTTCTTAGTGTCTGAAGCTTTTCTTGAACTTCTGGAGGAAACAGTACAATATACTCATCAATTGTTTGGTAGCTGTTTTTGTTGTCTTCCATGCCTTCTCCTTTCGCAACTTTACTATTCACTTTTTACTATTAATTGCTGTTAAAATATAATTTTTTTAATTTATGCATTTGAATATTTAAAACCTACGAAAAAGTATTTAACACACATTAAGATTTCCTTGAACTAATTGTTTAATCAGGTTATGATATTGGTATGTGGAAATATAATCCAATCAAATGGAATATATTTCAAAACCAGGAGGTAAACAACAATGAAATGTCCATATTGTGAAAACGAAATGAAACTTGGCAACCTATGTGCCAGAGGTGGTGGTGGAATGTATTGGTTACCAGAGAAGGAATCTATTAAATTTATTGTTTCAAACAAAATTATTGAAAAGCATACTGGAACTGTGATAGTTGACTGCGATGAATTTGGTACACTAAGACACCCCGCCTATCTCTGTCCTATCTGCAGAAAAGTATTAATGGATTATTAGTATCCTCTCCATGGATTTCATATCGCTATATGAACATAAATCTAAAATTTTGATTTTTCATAATTATATGGAATGCTTGTTCCTACCACTACATCTTCGATTTTTTCTAGGATAAGCCAGTCATCCATATTTCCCTGATGATCAAATTCCAATTGATCAATTTTTTTAACATCCATAAATTCAACTAAACAGATACATTTCTTGTGCCAACGTTCTTGTTGTTTTTTTGTCAAATCCAGTTTATTCTGATTTTCTTCAACAATCTTAACTATCTCTTCTTCTGTTAATTTCACAAAATTTTGCACACTCTTCACTGTTGCCATTTCAGTGATTTTTCCTGTACCTTTTTTCATAAAATACAGTTTATCGTCTTCAAAAACTCTGCTGTGAGGAATTTTTCTTCCTGCAGCTGCTCTGATGATCATTGTTTTTGATCCGTCTAATATTTTTTCCAATACTTTTTCTTTATCATCACAATATACTAAATGCACCATTTTATATTTCTCTCCTTATCATGAGTTTTTTATCACAGGAATCCAAACTTCATATTTAGCATCCTCCGGATTCGGACTTATATAAACTTCAATATCGGGACCATTTCCGTACTCATAACCTGAAGTTGGCAGCCATTCCAGTACAATTCTTTTCTCTAATTCTTGAATCGAAATATTGGTACCTCCCCCTGAGAAAATTGCACATGTGGAAGCTGGTACGATAAACGCTTCAAGTTCTTCACTAATCGTTTTGTTACTTGCTACTGCAATAAAATATCTCCAATTATCAATTTCATTACACGAACTGACACCAAGCAAGCCTTGTGGTTCACTATCCATGAGGGAAAACAGTTTTGGTAGTGTACCATTTTGGGATGCTTCTCCCCACATGCTTGGAACAATTTCAAAATTCCTTTCAATTTCCTTCTCTAATGGTTTTGACATCCCAACAATTCTAAAAGCTTCCTTTTTCTCAATACGATAATCCATCTCTCCATCTCCTTTTATTGTCATTTTAAAGCTAATAGATGGATATGCTTTGAGATTAACACCCTTTTCGCGTACTTGTGAAGGAGTAATTCCATGCACACTTTTAAATGCTCTGTTAAAAGCAGTCGGTGAATCATATCCGTACTTTAATGAGATATCTATCACCTTATTTGTTCCGTCCTGCAAGTCAACAGCAGCCCTTGACATTTTTCTTCTCCTAATATATTCCGATAATGGTAAATCTGCCATATAGGCAAACATTCTTTGAAAATGATATGTCGAACAATAAGCAATTTTTGCCACTTGATTCACATCAATTTCCTCAGTCAAATTATCTTCCAAATAACAGATTGCTTTATTTAATCTTTCTATCCATTCCATCTATTGAACTCCTATTCATCATACATTCTTAGCTATTCAAATTCCTCTCATCTTGTGCCACAAAAAGAGAGCTTTAACAAAATAAGCGAATCGACCTCTAGGAAAAGCACCTATCGATTAATTCGCTAATCTTAATTCAAAATATTCGTGGCTATTCCACCACTGTAGTTCTAACGTAACGATAAATACAAAACATGTAAAAAGGCACATCTTTTGGTGCTGCCTAACTCAATATCCCACAGGCTTCCCGCGGGTACTGAATAGTTACAAATAGTCTATCATATCTCTGCTAGATATGTCAAATAATTCCTTTAAAGTTCTTGAGAGTGACCTCTTACCAGTCTTGCAAATCTTTTGTAAGACTATTCTTCCCATCAGTTTCATTTTCCCGAATAATACCGAGTGTTTTTCCTTACAAATCTTTTGTAAGACTATTCTCCCCGCCAGGGTATAACTGTATTGCCCGTATTATCTATAGATCGTATTCTTTTTTTATTAATAAATCGCTCCGACCGAATAGTCCTCCGACATCCTTCGGTTCATGTAATAGATCACGAAGTCCCCTGCATAGAAGCGGAATTCCGGCCCCTGGTAGCTCGTCTTGGTGCTTACCGGATTTTCCGTCAGCCACATGCTGCAGTTGCCGTTCTCCAGGTAGTTCGGGGCATTGATGTAGCTGAGCCTCCGCTTCCCGTCCTCCCCAACCGTCTCTATCCTGAAGTTGACGATCAGGTACCCGTCCTTCAGCCAGAAATCCTCATCGTAGTCGATTCCGTACCTGTCTGCATAGTCCATGACGTCATATCCGCTCCGGACTGCATGCACCTCATTCGGGATATAGTACTGGCCGTACCATCTCTGCATCCTCTTCCGGATGCTGCCCTCCGTGATTCCTCCGGCCTCCAGGTCCGGGTAGGAGCCGTAGGACTTCACCTCGGCCAGGTAGGCGTCGTTCACGTAAGTCCGGAAGCCTGCGTGGAGCCTTATTTCGGCGAAGGTGAACATCGGGGCCCTCTGGCAGAGGAAGGAGCTGTAGGTTACGCCCCGGAGACCGGCCGTCCGGATCATCTCCGCCAGCGGAATGCCGAGTCCCGCATCTCCCGTCTCGCAGTATTTCAGGTTGGCCGCATCCAGCGCGCCGCCCACCTTCACCAGGTGCCTGCTCTTCCTGTCTATTTCCTCGGTATAGTACAGGTCGACCTCCGTCCGGTTCCCTCCGTCCGCGTCCACGTGGTAGAAGCTCGGCTCGATGGATATCCGTGCCGAATCGGCGAACATGCTTCCGGTGGTCTCGAGCGAGAACCTCACCAGGTACCCGGTCTTCAGGATGCCGGTGTTCCTGTAATACGGATGGCTGCCGTCGACCAGCGGGAAGGTGTACTTCGTGCTCCTTCCGGTGTCGTTGCCGTACTGGTCGCCCGTACCGACGGTGTAAGTGTAGTACCGTCCGCTGCTGTAGGTACCGGAGGCGGTTCCGTCCGAATACTTTTCGCTGTCCTTCTTCAGCCCCTGGGAGTCCGGGATGCGGAAGGCCTTCTTCCAGTCCGGGTAGTCGGACACGTCGTACAGCGTGAGGCCGTAGATCCTGCCGGATACCTCCACGTTCCGGGTCTCCGTGGCCACGTAGTTCGTGAGGGCTGTGTTCGCGGAGGCCTGCGTCCTGTTCAGGAAGGGCTCCCCGTTCACTGCCA
>JBASOB010000091.1:0-8053 GCA_049657865.1 Mobilitalea sp. | reverse complement strand
GTTTTAGAGTAATCGCGTTCACCAAAGATGCCGGTTCCAACACGAACCATCGTAGCTCCTTCTTCAATAGCAACTTCAAAATCTCCGGTCATACCCATGGATAGAATATTAAAGTATTCTAATTTGTTTTCTGAATTGGAAATATTGGGATGCAAATTCTTTCCATCACCAATATTATCATTGTTTTTTGTTTTGATGTCAACATATAATTCATGCAATTTGCGAAAATAGACCCGATTATTGTCAGGATTTTCCACATATGGAGCAATTGCCATGAGTCCTCTCACTCGAATATGGGAAAGGGCGCCCATCTCGCGAAAAAGCATAAGTGCATCTTTGGGATTTACTCCGAATTTGGTATCCTCATCTGCAATATTAATCTCGATTAATATGTCACAAATCAAGTTCTTCTTTTCGGCTTCTTCATTAATCTGTTCTGCCAGACGAATAGAATCAACGGAATGGATCAGAACGGTTTTATCAACAATATATTTTACCTTATTCCGCTGCAAATGACCAATTAGGTGCCAATAGACGGGTTCCTCAAAGCCACTTTGTAATTCCTCGAATTTATGAACCAGTTCTTGTACTTTGTTTTCCCCAAAATGCCGCATCCCTAAATGATAGGCGTCTAATACCATTTCATTGGGCTTTGTCTTACTGACGGCAATCAGAGTGACTTCGTCCCGATTTCTTCCGGCACGATCACAAGCGGCCTGAATGCGCGCTTCTATGGCATTAATATTATCCTCCATATGATTTGATATTATGCTGTTCATAGTCTCTTCCCTCCTATCTTGCCTATTATATTTAATATATGATAGCCTTCTCAACTGCAGTGGTTCCGTCTAATGCAATATGATCGTAAGCTGACAGACCGTTTGAAGTTTCGTCATTTATAATACAGTATTCTTCATTCTGGGAGAGAATTTCAATACGCTTAAAGACAGCATAACCTAAATTGACATTATAAACACCTGTGAGCTTGTTCATCTGAGTGAGCTGATATCGGTCCGCAGTTTCAGGTGAATGAATCCAGGAACCAGCCTCAAATAAGTCGGAATCTACATATCCATAAGCATCATCTTCAAAATATTTGTCTGCTTTTACGAAAGGATAGGTTACGTCTCCGTTTTCATCATACTTTTCAGTAATTAAACCATACTCGTCACTATCACCACCATAAGTAAAATACTCCAGCGGTACAAGATAGAAATTCTTTTCGATTATTGATGTGAGTGGTATCTTGAGACCTGTTTCTGAACTAAAATTTAATTCAACGTCAATGTAGCGTTCTTCAAGATAGTTTAGGAGATGTTCATCCAGGGTAAGTGTAGCATAATAGGTTTCACCTCGTTTGGATAGTGTAAGCTGCGCCTTTGTTTCATAATCATCTTCGAGTATCGTAATCGAAACATATTCTTTATCAGCTAATTTCTTATATTGTTCCTCTGTTAGGGGTAATACGATATTCCAAGTATCAGAAGTTACTAACTTGTATACCGGACTATTCTTTGCCAATATATCAGTGGTCCTGAGACTGGACTTGGTGTATTTGTCCGGCTGAAACATATCGGAGGTGACACTGTCAGCTGAGATGGATTCATAATTATCAGAGTAATATGTGATAATCCCGCTTTCTGTACTAGCAACCGAACCAGCAGAATAAGTAGCCCCTGACTCTTCGCTTGATTCTTGTTCATAGGTTATCATCGTGCTTGTTAAAATATCAAGAACAGTACTTTGAACTTCTTCTTCAAATTTATAGACATAAGAGAAATCCGAATCAGAAAAATTGTTATGGAAACTTGTGAGGTCATGTCGTATCTCATCATTATTCTTTTCTGATAAATCAAGATCCGCTTCTCCCGATGATATCATATCAATCATCTGTCCATTTTCATTTATGGAATAAACTTGAGCCTTTTTGGCAATACGTGCGCCTTCTTTTTGATAATAGGTGACATATCCGGCTTTATCCGTATTAATTATTTTCTCTTCACGAAGTATCATTCCCGTAATCCTATTATCAACTGCAGTTGTTCCCGCGTGAACTTCATAAATAGAAAGCTGATCCTTCGTAAAATAAATGTATACGTTAATTGCAATATATACGAACATGATAATAAAAACGATTACACCAATATTGATGCTTCTACGTTTCTTAAACTTCACTACTTTCTTATTCCCACCCAAGTGTTCACCTCCAATTACTTATTATAAACGCACTTAGTCCTCACCAATATTCGGAAGAACAAGAATCTCATATTTAATCCTCTTTACTACCTGCAAGAACCTGAACCTCGCACTTAGTCCTCACCAATACCTGGAAGAACAAGGAACTCGCACCATTGTGCGAGTTTCGCAGTTCTTCTGCGTGAAGATGCTTGCCATCTTCACACTCTTCAAACTATTATACTGAATTTTTATGTATTTTTAAACCCCTTATTTGTGATTAGGCAAAAAAATAGGAGCGTCAACTTGATTGACGCTCCTTTATCATTGATATTAAGGCATCTTTTATAAAGATACAATTACATTCTTCTTTATGCTTTCTGGTAGTTGATCTTGATTCATCGAGATACTGATTACTAAATCAACATGAAATTGTTCTGATATTTTTCCTAATTTTGAAAATACAGCTTCAATATTATCACTGTTTACAAATGCGATCTTTAGGAAACTATCTAGAAATATTGCTTGTAAATCATGATCACCGGAAATAATACCACAGATAAAACCGATAAACTCACTTTGATTTTCAATGAAATAATCATTAATATTCTCTAACCTGATTTTGTTACTCAATTCGTACATATGCTTGTTGCTTTTATCAAGATAAACAATGCTTCCCTTTGCAGCTTGGACTTCGGCGTTGGCTTTATCGATAAGGATTTTGGTTTTTCCCTTACCCTTTTCACCTGAAATTATCTGTATCATTGTAATCTCCTCCTTATGGTGGGCGCAACGAAAAATGTGCGGTGCCGATATTTAGTTTATTCCGATAGAAATTCAGGAAATGTACTTTCTATCGTTGTACAAATCAACCTAAATAATATTATTTGATAACTAATTATAGTACATATAGGACAGAAAAACAACTACAAAATTCCATTCTAATACAATTTATAAACTGATATAAAATAGAATTTATCGGTTACTGGTCAACTGCTTTTGTAAGCAGATGAGACATTTGTGAATAAAGTGTATTGCTATCAGGTGCTTTTAAAATTACTGAGATATATTCATTCTCAACCAGGTCCTTACTTAATAGAATTAAGCAATTGCCGGCTTTACTTGTTGTGCCGGTCTTTCCTCCGATTACTTGAAGACCATCCACCGCTTCTGCCTTCCCACTGATATATTGATTGGTGGCATCAAAGGTGTTCTGTTTCATAGTTCCATCTTTATCTTCATAATTAATCGTACAGCTTGAGCTGCCGATCATGGAGCGAAAGGTATCATATTCTAAGAGTTCGTTAAAAATAAGATACATATCATATGCAGAAGTATAATGGTCATCATCATGCAATCCATTTGGATTCACGAAATGAGAATGAACAGCTCCGATTTTTACAGCTTCCTCATTCATTATCTCCACAAAAGCATCTACACTGCCACCGACATGTTCTGCTGCGGCAATTGCGGCATCATTTCCGGAATAGATTAGAAGACTATTTAGTAAAGCATCTAAAGTAAGGACATCTCCTTCTTCAAAGCCACAGACTTTTGCGCCGACCTCGGTAATATGTGAGGCATTATAGCTAATCGTAACGGAGTCCGTCAATTCGCCATAACGCAAAACAACTAAAGCAGTTAAGAGCTTAGTAAGGCTTGCAGGATATAATTTGTCATATACATGGTCTGCGTAAACAGTCTCCTGATCGGAAACATTTACAAGCAGGGAAGCACCGGAAGTTAACGCGGTATCACCACCGATATTAGCTTCTTCCTGAATAATTACCAAATCTTTAGAAAAAAAGTCTGCCTGCGATAACTGATAATCTGCAAGAGATTCCGATGCCGCATTAAATACTTCAAACGATAGATACTGAGTTGAAGTATTCTGACAGCCACCAAGAAGCATTACACATATTATAACGCAGCTAAGTATTTTCTTTTTCATTCTGCTAACCCTCTCCCACTTAATAAAACGAATGCTTATAATAATACTTTTACAAAACTCATATCCGTATTTTATAAGCATTTAATTATATTTTTATTTTTTGAATAATTCACGCCAATCTAAATCTCCGCGATCAAGAGCTTTTACTAATAATTCTGCAGTAGCTAAATTAGTAGCTAATGGGATGTTGTGATTATCACAAAGTTGAAAGATATCATTTACATCCGGTTCATGTGATTTAGGAGTCAGAGGATCTCTTAAAAAGATAACCATATCCATTTGATTCTGTTCTATCTGGGAACCTAACTGCTGAACACCACCAAGATGACCTGCTAAATACTTATGAACGTTAAGATTTGTAACTTCTTCAATCAGACGCCCTGTAGTACCGGTAGCGTAAAGATCATGTTTACTTAATATGCCGCGATATGCAATACAGAAATTCTGCATTAACTTTTTCTTCGCATCATGAGAAATCATACCAATATTCATATTTGCCTCCATTCCGCCGCCAACAGCGACATTACATTTGTAGAACAATCAAAATCTCATGGAGGAAACTAATCTATCTTCCAATGAGAAATTGACTTTATTAAAACAAATTTATATGATTTGTTCTGCACTATGATTACTACTTTATAGAGCAGAATTAAATTATTGCTGTATTCTGGTTCTCATTGGCTGCAGCCCTATATTAAGAATAAGACCGATTGCCAGCATTCCACTGATGAAGGAGCTCAGTCCATAACTTACAAAGGGTAATGGAATACCTGTATTCGGCAATATGGAAGTTGCTACACCAATGTTTACAAATACCTGGAACATAAACATAGAGGCAATTCCAACAGCAATCAGCATCCCCATATAATCGGGAGCTTTCTTAGCTGTCATCAAGCAGATATAGATAATAACTGCAAATAAGGAAATAATAACAAAACCACCTATAAACCCGAATTCTTCACCGGCAACCGAAAAGATAAAATCACTTTCAGAAATCGGTACATCGTCATAATTTCGAACAGTAGAATTGTCGCTAGCAAATACTTTACCGATCAGCTGACCGGAGCCAATCGCTATTTTTGAATTATCCTGTTGAAACATTGTTTCAGCATATTCTTCCGGATTAATATAGGATAATACTCTTTCCTGCTGATAATCCTTTAAAAGAATCTGATAATCCTGTTGTACATACCAAAAAAGTCCAAGAACGCAGGGAACACCAATTACGATGATTGGTACTATTATCTTCCAGCTGAGTCCGGCTGCAAATACCATCATTACAAAGATAAACATGATTACCATACTTGTCGACAGGTTTGTCTGTATTAAAATCAAAAATGTCGGAATGGCAATGGATACTGTAATTAAGGTTAATACAAGAAAATTATTTATCTTAGCTTTTGCTAAAGTAAACACCTTTGCAGCAAATAAAATCAGGATAATCTTGGTTAACTCGGAAGGCTGAAATTGAATACCAAATAAATTTATCCAACGCTGAGCATAATTAATGGTTACACCAAAAGAGGATTTAACCAATATTAATAAGACCAAATTAATGATATACATAATAATATAAAAACTGGCGATGAAATGATAGTCAATCAAAGAGACCACCAAGGCAATAACGAGCCCGCCGACCAATCCCAATATCTGCCTTACTACAAGTGATTCATCTGCAGCCTGAACTTTGCTGATCAGAAACACTCCAATCGAACTAAGTATAAGAACTACAATTAGTAAGGGTATATTATATTGTTTGAAATTATATTGTTTCAATTTATCCAGCATCTGGTTTACATCCTTATTTCTTTAGGGTCCTTAAATCTTTCAATGGAATATTAGCAAATAATGCTGGTACTGATCCATTATTTGATTCGGATTCTATCTGAGTGATTTTAATATCCAGACCTTCTAAGTCTATTTCCATATATTTTGATATTACAGCAATAATGTCATTTTTAATCTGTTCCATTATTTCTGGTGAGCATCCGGCACGGTCCGATACGAGGACTAGCTTTAATCTATCTTTTGCAATGCTGCCGGTTCCTTTTTTCTTAAAAAAATCTGAAAAGCCCATTATGCTACCTCCCTAATTTTTTTTACGTTTGCCAAAAAGTTTTGAAAAAATACTTACCTTTTCATCAAGGTCAAGGAAAGGTACTTCTTCACCGATAAGTCTTCTGCAGATATTCATATAAGCTCTGCCTGCAAGACTTTCCGAACCAACAAGTGGTTCTCCTTGGTTCGTAGAGATTACAATCCCCTCATCATCTGGTACAATACCGATCAGGTCAATTGCTAAGATTTCCTGTACATCATCGCTGGACATCATATCACCACGTTTTACCATATCGATACGAACACGATTCACAATTAAGTGAGTCTGTTTCATCTCGTTTGCTTCAAGTAAACCGATAATACGATCTGCATCACGAACAGCGGATACTTCAGGCGTCGTAACTACTAATGCTCTATCTGCACCGGCTATTGCATTCTTGAAACCTTGCTCAATTCCAGCCGGACAATCCATAATCACATAGTCGAATTCTTCTCTGAGCTCATCCGCTAACTTCTTCATCTGCTCCGGAGTTACCGCATTCTTGTCTCTGGTTTGAGCAGAAGGAAGTAAATACAGATTTGGATAACGTTTATCTTTGATAAGAGCATTACGGATACGGCAGGTTCCTTCAATTACATCGACTAAATTGTAAACGATACGGTTTTCAAGGCCCATGACTACATCCAAATTTCTTAAACCGATATCAGTATCAATTAATACAACTTTCTTGTCAAGCATTGCTAGTCCTGTACCAACATTTGCGGTTGTGGTAGTTTTACCAACGCCGCCCTTGCCGGATGTTACAACAATTACTTCTCCCATCTTACAATTCCTCCTGGTGATCCGATTTTAGTATGACTCCTGTTGATTTAGGTGTCTTTGTGTTTTCTTTTGAGAATAACTCTCCGAGATCGGCAAAGTATCAACTCTATTCATTATTTATAATGTTTATTTAAAATATTACACTTATAAAGTAATATCGTTTAAGATACTCTTAGTAAGTGGTTCAATATAAATATTGCCTTCTTCTAAAAATGCTATTTTTGTTTCTTTCACTTCATCTTTCACCGGTTTATCCGGTGCTCTTGCTATTGTATCTGCAATTCGAATCTGTGTCGGACTCATATCAAGCGCAATTACGAAAGAATTGGTGTTTCCACTAGTTCCGGCAAATGCATTTCCTTTAAGCGAACCCAAGATAATGATGTTTCCCTGGGCTTCTACCTTTGCTCCATGATTTACATCGCCGATTACAATGATACTGGTATCTACTTCAAGGGAAGCTCCGGAACGAAGGATTCCTTTATAAAACTGACCGGTATTATTGGAGGTCTCCATAACTTTAACCTTGGAATCCAAGGCTTTCCGATACCTATCTTCTGTTTCTGGATCGTTATCTATGATACATACAATATGCATCTCGGTATTCTCTTCAATGAGATCAAGAATTTCGGTCTGTTCCCCGCTGGATAATTCCCTGCCCTCAAAACTAATGGCCATTGTTGCATTCTCAAAAAATTTACTTGATTCTTTGAACTTTTCCGCTATCAGAAGCTTCAGTTCTTCAAAAGGTACATCGGGACTAAGTACTAGATTAATTCCATATTTATTCCCTTTAATAACTACTGAATTATTCATCACGAAACTCCTTTCCGGATTAGAACCGGATTATTTTATAAAAACTAAATTCAAAATGATAGAAAATCATATTGAGAAATACTACTCAAGTGCACCACCGCTGCTGGTATTATCAACGGAAACATCACCTTCCACAAGATCCTTGGCATTACCCATACCAAAGTATACTTTATAGATAGCTTTGCTGAGAATTGCTGCATTTTTAGAAGTATACCCATTCGGTATTACAG
>JBASOB010000090.1:0-7995 GCA_049657865.1 Mobilitalea sp. | reverse complement strand
GATGATACCATTGAATTAGTCGTAAACCTGACTCCACCGGAAGCACACTATGATATCATCAAACGTGCATTGCTCGCCGGTAAGCATGTCTATACAGAAAAAGCAATTACCAGTACCTTAGAAGAAGCAAAAGAACTGATAGAAATTGCAGATGATAAAGGTCTATATCTCGCGTCAGCTCCGGATACTTTTCTAGGTTCTTCCGTTCAAACGGCTAAAAAGCTCGTGGAAAGCGGCGCGATTGGAACGATTACGGGTTGCCATGCATCGATTAACCGCGACATAGATAAACTTTATCCTATATTTCGCTTTCTGACGCAGCGCGGGGCTGGAATTGGAATGGATCTTGGAGTCTATTTTCTGACAGCACTCTGCTCCATTATGGGACCGGTAACGGATGTCTGCGGAATGACCCGTACCGTTCGTGCAATCCGAACAATCCATCCGGAAAACAATCCGGAGAAAGAAGTGACGATAGAAATTCATAATGAAAACCAGATGACCGGCAGCGTTCGCTTTGCCAGCGGAGCCCTTGGAACATTGAATTTTAATGGTAATTCTATCTTCCCGGAACAACCTCAACTTATCCTTTATGGTACGGAAGGTATTCTCTATCTGTCGAATCCGAATGGGTTTGGAGGCGACGTAAAATTAGTGAAAGAAGATACAGGAATACCTGATTTAAGTAAGGAACCAGGTATGCTGGTGATTCCTTCAAAGCATGGATTCTCTTCTGATTCTCGCGGAGTTGGGGCGGCAGATCTTGCTTGGTCGGTGAGAAAAGGTGTTCCGAATCGTGCTAGTAAAGAAATGGCTTATCATATCATGGAGATTCTTATAGGATTAGAACACAGTATGGAACAACGTCAATTTGTTGAAATAAATTCTACATTTGTATTACCTTCACTCTTGCCCGAGGGATTTATGGAGGACGGAAAAGAAGAGGCAGCTTTTTACTAAATCAATTATAATATTAAATATATTTGATATCTAATGAATATTTGAAAGAATGGAGATCATTATGAAAATGCGAGTTAAGATTCTATTACTATGTCTGGGAAGTACGTTATGTGCGTTGATCTTACAGACGATTCTCTTTCAGGATGCCTCTTCTACTTTAATTTATAACCAGGCCAAAGAAGAAAGCAATAATTCTTTGCAGAATATGCAGAATGAAATCTACACTTATATTAAATCCATTGAAAGCAGCTTAATTAATATATACAATGAAAAAGAATTTGCGCAAAGCTTGAAGAGTGAGGTATCTGTGGAGGAACTGAGGCAGGAGAATCATCGTCTGGCTTATAATTTCGCTACTGAAAACTTTGAAACTTCGGACGGAGTAGTAGCACTCTATATCTATGACGGCAATCATGAGATTATCAGTACCTATAGGCGAGCGGTAACACCAAAACATAATTATCCCACTGATATTTATGAAGACTTGGAGGAGTTCAATTCACAGAGGGTCAAGGATTACGTAACTTCAAATGATACCACGATGTTGATATCGAGTTACTATAATCTTCATAGGGAGACAAATATAGCACGATTTGTCCTTAAGATATATGACAATACCAATACCAAGAGTAAGATCGGCTACATTGTCTGTGATGTTGACAGTAAAGTCCTTAAGAACATTATGGCAAAGTACTGCAATCAGGAGCAGATGTTTATGTGGCTTCAGCCTCTTGGAGACAGGCAGATTCTGTCGATCGGAACTATCGATGACCTTAATAAAGAAGATTATGAAAATAATATCGCCCAGATTCAGGCAGGAGCACTTGAGAGTACTGCTGATTCTTCGGGAAATCAGAGGGTGCTTTTTCAGTTAGCACAGAGTAAATATAATCTGAGTGCGTATTCGATGATGCCGCAGGACCTATTAAAGCAGAACCAGAAGGCATTGACTCAGAACCTGATATTAATCGGAATTATCATGAGTATAACGATTACGATATTGTCTATTTTAATTTCACGAGGCTTAACAAAGCCATTGGAGCAATTAACGGAGACAATTGAAATAATCAAGTCAGGCCATACCCATCAAAGGGTTGAAGACTGCAAGGCAGATGAAATCGGCAAACTTGGGCAGAATTTCAATGAAATGCTGGATGAAATCGAATATTTCATCGGTCATGAATATGAAACGAAGCCGCTGCTGAACAAAGCAGAGTATAAAGCATTGCAGGCACAGATAAATCCTCATTTCTTATACAATACACTCGATACCATGAGCAGTATTGCAAGTATTCAAAACTGCGTCGTTGTAAGTAATCTATGTCAGTCATTATCGAATATCTTCAGGTACAGCCTGGATATTAAGCACCCTTATTCAACAGTAGCGAAAGAAATCATACATTTGAAGAATTATATCTATGTAATGAGCGTCAGAATGGGAGAAGACGTCGAGTACCAATTCAACATAAGCGATGAGATTCTCCAGGACTCAATCCCTCGAATTTCAATGCAGCCCTTAGTTGAAAATGCATTAAATCATGGACTTCACAATAAACGTGGGGATAAGAAAATCGAGATCGAAGCTTTCGAACAGGACGGCAGACTTCAGATTATCGTGAAAGATAACGGAGTTGGAATGAATGCAGAGGAAATGAATGATAAGCTTTCCGAAAACGATAGAGATTTTGTGGAGACAGGTAGTTCAATTGGATTGTTTAATATCAATGCACGCATGAAGATGCTATACGGGGATGAATTCGGATTACATATTATCAGTGAAATTGACAGGGGAACCAGCGTGTATCTTACTATCCCGCGGGTAAAAGTTGAGGAGGTTACAGCATGACAGATATCACTTATAAAGTACTAATCGCAGATGACGAATATTGGACAAGAGAAAAGTTACGTACCATGATAGATTGGAAACAGTACCATATTGATTTCCTAGAACCGGCTGTAGACGGAGAGGATGTACTGCGGAAAATCGCAGAAAACACACCGGATATCTTAATCACTGATATTAATATGCCCTTTAAAAGCGGAGTAGAGCTGATCCATATCCTGAAGGAAGAGTATCCGGATATTATTGTATTTGTAATCAGCGGATACGACCATTTTGAATACGTGAAAACAACATTACTGGCCGGAGCAATCAATTATCTGCTAAAACCTGTGACAAAAATAGATCTGGTCAATTCTTTATCGAAAGCACTTGATATGATAAGTAGCAGGAAGCAGATGGAGGAGAAGCAGGAAGAGGAACAGCGTCAGATACAGAAAGCATCTTCTTTTATACAGGATAGTGAACTGAGTTTATTGGTGGAAAAGGAGGAAACCTTCTATTCACCAAGTATTATGATGAACAGCAATATTGATTTTGCCGGCTGCAGCGTGATGTTGATCAAAATACATAATCTACAGGAATTGATGATGGATTATAATTATGATATGAACCATTTATCCTATTCTGTTAAAAAGCAGATCAAAGAGATTACAGGATATGATAACCTCCTTATTTTTAATCATATTTATCGTTCCAATGAATTTGTTATCATTACAGAACTGGATAATATACAACTAAGAAAAATGGCACAAAGTATATTGAATTATTTTATTGGTAGGATGAAAGCTCCGATCAGTATTGTAATCAGTGAACATTCCTATTCGATGGAAAGCATCCATACTGCATATATTCAAAGTGTATCGAAGCTGATGATGCGTAAATACAACAAGAACAGCGTGATACTTTTCTGTGAGAAAGACAACATGGAAGGAAAAAAAGAAGTAATTAACCAGATGTCTTTGGAAATGGAAAATAAACTCAAGAATTTACTCAAAAGCCGAAATCAGGCAGCAATCAGGACATTGATTTTTGAAGATGCAGGTATCCGGTATTGTGACAGCGGTGAAAAGACTTTTCTTGAGGTGAAACAGATAGTAAAACGGATGTGCAATGTGATGGTGGATTATTTATCAGAACGAAAAGTTGCACGAGATATCCTGGAACTTGAAAGTTTAGCGGATCTTGCGAACAATAAGATCGAAACGCTGTCAGCAGAAAGTCTGTGTGAAGTAATCAGTGAAATGATTGATGCTTCGATCGGTTCTAAATCAGAGGAGGAATCAGGTTCTATTCGAAGTGTCGTAAAGCTTGCAGTAAAATATATTGACAGTAATTTCTTTGAAGAACTAACACTGGCAAAACTTGCTAATAAATTCAGCGTAGAAAGTTCTTATTTCTCGAAGATATTCAGGCAAGAAACAGGCAGCAACCTGATGCTGTATATCGCACAGAAGCGGATTGATAAAGCAAAAGAATATATGAGGGATTCTAGCATTAATCTGACAGAAATCGCGTTTATGACTGGTTATGAGGATTATACTTATTTCAACCGGGTGTTTCGCAAGATGACCGGAGTTAGCCCAAGAGATTATCGCAGTGAGACGGCGAAAAGTCAGGAGGGATTTCAGTGAGGAAATGGTTGATTGCAGTATTATTTATAATAAGTATGTTTCTGATTATCCGATTTGAGCAGTATCAGAATTTGTCGGAGATGCAGACGGACGATCAGGCAGATGAGACCATTATTTTAACGGTTCTAGCCGGTCAGTCCACATCAGATGCAGGAATTGAGGACATGATAGATGAAGCCTTAGCGGATAAATTCCCAAATGTTCAGCTGGAATGGGAGTGTGTAGACTGGGGTGAGAAGTTTGATTCTCAGATGCAGGCTAGATTTGCTGCTGGGGATGCACCGGATATTATGGTAGGGAAAGCGCAAGACATCGGTACTTATGCTTCCGGGGATAATCTTGCTCCAATCGCAGAGGTAACTACGGAGAAAATCAAGGTGCAGGCGTTAGAAGCAGTTACCATAAAGGGAGTCGTATATGGAATTCCTTATAATGCGTTGTATCAGGGGGTAATCTTTAACAAGAATACCTTTAAACGGCTAGGTCTTGAACCTCCTACGACATTATCGGAGCTTGATGAAATCACAAAAATATTAAAGGAAAATAAGGTGACACCTTTTGCAGCTCATTTTCAGGAGAGCTGGAAGATCGGTAATATGACCATGCAGTTTTTAATGAACGATATTTTTAGTAAAGAGCCAGACTGGGGAAATTTATTCAGGGATAACAAGGATAGTTTCAGCACGAACGGTAAAGTAAGAAGCTGCTTGGAGCAGAACCAATGTATCTTAGATAATACTTGGACGGATGCTATGATGATTGATCAATATGAAAGTGACCGACGTTTTCTTGAGGGAGAGGCAGCGATGTATCTGACCGGTTCCTGGTCATTGCAGTCGGTGAACCAATATAATGATGACCTGGAGTACGGTATTTTCCCTTATCCGAACCAGACCGGCGATGCCTGTTTGATTCGCGAGACCAATATGACCTTTATGAAAAGCAATACTTCAAAGTACGGAGACCTCATTGATCAGATATTTGAAGAACTCGTTACAAATGAGACGTTAGTCCAGGATATCTTGGATTTTACGCAGGCATATTCTACCATAAAGGAGATAGAGCCGAAGTATAAGAGCAGGATAGAAGAGGACATCAGATGGTACGAGGATAATAATCAGGTAGTCGAAGTAACAACAGGAAACAATCAGCTTATCTGGACCTTCCAAAATGATGTCGCAGCGATGCAGCAGGAGTGGCTTCAAGGCGCAATCACGATCGAGGAGGTTCTGCAATATGCAGATAAGCATAGAGAGGAAAGCAGCAATTAGCTAGAAGGCAGATACCCGAAGAATAAATCAGTTATAGGATGAGCAGCTGCACTATTTCAAAATAGTGCAACTGCTTTTTTCTGATTTGTCCTATTTGTTAATTCTTGAGAGAGGTACACTAAATATAGCAATAGAAATTAAATTTATTAGGAGAGAGGGTAAATTTATGAAAAAGAAAAAGATTTTAAGTCTGCTGCTCGTATCAACAATGGCAGTCACAATGTTATCCGGGTGTGGATCCAGTTCAGAGTCAGCGGCTGCAGATCCTACCGCAGTACCGGCAAAAACTACAGAAGAGGTTGCAGTTACTGAGAAACCAGAGGCAGCAGCACAGGCAGAGGCTGTTACGCTTACTGTACTTGCAGGACAGTCTACCACGGATGCAGGAATTGAGGATATGATTGATGCTGCTCTAGCAGAACAATATCCAAATATCACGTTGGAATGGGAATGCGTTGACTGGGGCAATGATTTCCAACCGAAGATGCAGCAGTACATGCAGTCAGGACTTCCGGACATCATGATTGGTAAAGCACAGGATGTTGGTACCTATGCACCGCAGGGTATTCTTGGTGCGATTGATAGTACTTATACGGACCGAGTATTAGATGCAGCCAATGAGAATATTACCGTAGATGGAAAGATCTATGGAGTTGTATACAACGCACTGTATCAAGGCGTTTACTACAATAAAGATATGTTTACTGAGAATGGATGGACAGTTCCTACCACAATCGAAGAATTACAGGTAATTATCGATGCATGTAAGGCAAAGGGAATTGTACCATTTGCAAGCCATATGGTAGATACCTGGTCAATTGGAAATGTTACGATGCAGTTTGCTATGAATGATGTTTTTAATACCGATCCTACCTGGGGTGACAAATTCAGAGCCGGAGAAGTGTCTTTCTCTGACAGTAAAACCTTCCAGCAGGCTTATCAATATAATAAATTGATTTTTGATAATACTTTTCCTGAGACATTTTCAACAGAGCAGACAGACTGTGATGCTAAAATGGTATTAGGTGAGGCAGCAATGAAAGTTTCCGGTTCTTGGTCGATACAGAACTTCCTGGATATTGATGAAAACTTCAATTTCGGTATCTTCCCATTCCCGAATCAGACCGGGGATTCTAAGTTGATATTTGAACCCAATATTACGATTATGACAAGTGCAGCTAGTGAGAAGCAGGATGCAATCAACTGCGTACTTGATGTATTAACAGGCAATAAAGAATTGGCAGTTGAAATCTATGACTATACGAAAACAGCAGCAATGCTCAAAGATGTAACACCTACCTTCGTTAATCCAAGCCAGGAAGATATTGATAAATATGCGGCAGCAGGAATGATCGTAGACGTAACATTAGGAAACAACCAGCTTACCTGGGGTGGTTTCCAAGAAGAAAATGCAAAGGATATAGCAGCATGGTTACAAGGCGATGAGACTTTTGAAGAGGCACTCAAAGCTTCGGATGGAAGAGCAGCAGCAAGCAGCGCAAATTAATAGGGCATTCAATTAATAGAGCATTCAATTAATAGGGCATTCAATTATATAAGGCATTCAATTATATTGGGTATTAAGTTAATATAGCATGGAACATAAGTTAGAAAATAGGGCTGCCACACCAGGTGAGCAGCCCTATTATAAAGGTGGGAAGGACTGCTTTGTCCAAAACCGATACAACAAGGAGATAATGCGATGAGCAGACATATAAAGACTGATTTGAAGAAAAATGTGCTTCGGCAATATTTTTTACTAGTACTTCCGGCATTGGTCATATTTACGATAGGACTTATTATTCCTATGTTTATGGCTGTCAGGTATTCATTTACCAGCTGGGATGGTATGACAAAAACGAAACCATTTGTAGGATTTGATAATTACATTAGCATGCTGGGTGATTCTGAATTTCGCTCTGCGTGGTGGTTTACCATAAAATTTACAGTCTTTAATACGATTATTCAAAATGTATTTGCCTTGCTATTCGCGGTAGCACTTGATAGCGGAATCAAGGCACAGAAGATATACCGGACCGCATTTTTCATTCCCTGCCTGATCAGTTCGGTTATCGTTGGTTTCGTGTGGCTGCGCATGTTCTCAAATGTGCTTCCTGCAATCAATGACTTACTGGGTACGAATATTAATTTCCTGTTGTTCGGTGATGGAGACACTGTATTATCTGGCTTACTTGTTGCTAATAACTGGCAGTGGATCGGATATTGGATGTTGATTTATCTGGCTGGGTTACAGTCGATTCCGGCGGATCTTTATGAATCGGCGAAAGTT
>JBASOB010000089.1:0-3584 GCA_049657865.1 Mobilitalea sp. | reverse complement strand
ATATAGGGCGGATATCTCACCGCCCCTTAAGTTAAATGGTATTATGCTACTGCCTTAACAATTTTAACAAATGCATCTTCAATAGCTGGTTTACCATCAAACATACAAGCACCTAAGTACTCATAATTATTTGATGCTCTAACAAATCCTCCATCAACATTAGCATCTTCCGGCATGTTTCCATAATATCCAGCATAGAAATCGCCTAAGATTGCTTCGTGTAAAGTAATACGTTCGTCAAGCATTACCGGATATCCCTGAATGAAATAATTCTTACCTTCCATTGTTACAAGGTTGTTTTTAGCTTGATCCTGTAAAGGTACAAAATCAGTTAATAATGTTTTCTTGCTCATTAAGAATTTACCATTTGCATCATATCCGCCCGGCAGTAATGAAATCACATCTAATACATTCTTGGATGTTAACAATCCTGCCAAAGTAACTGTAACAGAATTGGTTGCACCCCAAGTAATTTTATCAATGCCCTTTGCTTCACCTGTTCCTGTGCCATAAATGATAGATTTAGTAATTTTAGCTGCTAATGTCTTACCTAAGCTGTTTACTAACCAAGTTTCAAATGCGCTTACGGACATCTTCAATACTGACTTTGAAATATACAGCAATTTTGTTACTTCATAACCAAATAAGTCTACATATTTCAATGTGTCATCAGATGCTGTAATAGTAGCATTCTCAGCATGTTTAACAGCTTCATTAACCACATCTTCAACTGGAATACAAACTCCGCCCGGCACTTGCATCAAATAAATTTCATTCAGCAAAGGAGCCTGCTGCTTAACAACTTCTACAATTTTATTCTGAGTGCTGGTTGGGATTACTGCACCTGCACTGCCTGTTACTGTAGAAAATGCACGTCTTTCAACTTCATTTAGCTCAATACCTCTTAAATTATTTAAAAATGCACTTCTATATTCTGCTGTCTCTATTACGTTATCCTTATTAAATTCCATTGTTCTTTTCTCCTTTTCGTTTTCAAATGTTTTAATGACTATCGGGTTCTCTAAACTTGCAACTCCATCTAATAAAGCTTTCCTTTTTTCAGCCTTATCTAAAATCCCTTTTCTTTCTTCCTTTAACCCTGTAATCTCAGTATCTAATGCATCCAAATCAGTACCCTCAATCTCAATCTCGCTCTTAATTGCAGATAACCTCTGCTCAATTTCATGTAATCTCATTTATAAATCCTCCAATTCTAATTTTAATTTTAGTTTCAACTGTTTCCTTCTACGCTCTAGCAACTCCTGCTTCTCTATCTCTGCAACTCCTGCAAAGTAGGATCGAGCGGATATTTCAGTATCATCATTAGCAGGAATGCTAACAGCTGACACATCATAAACTTTTTTAACCTTTTTAATGGTACGGGTTCTGGTATCTCGATTGTAATCCTCTTCTGCCACGGTAAAAGCCCATGACATACGAGTGACTAAACCATTACTGATTTCTTCATACATCTGTTTGCTTGCTTCTGATTTGCTTAAATCAGCGCAACAAAAAAGTCCGTGATTATCGGACTCAATAATTAACGTGTTATTTGATTTCCTTGCATATACTTTTCCTTCGTGATCGTATTGAAAAATAATGTCAGATTGATCCGCACCATCAAGTGCATGACGGTCAATGACCTCATAATATTTTATTCCATCGATCTCATATAATACGTACGGCTGATCATAAGTTGTTGCATAACCTTCAACGTAGTAATCAGAATCAATTCTCTTCTGCTGTGTCTGCGGTTGTAATATCTGCAACTGTCTGTATTCCCTGTCCTTCATTAATGGCATTTATATCAACTCCTTTCGTGTCTGTATTGTCATCTAGTTTATTAATTTCAGCATACTCCTTACGAATATACCGATTATCTCCATCTTCAACGTGAGCCATGTTCCAGATATCCAGTACCTGATTAGTGGTGAGAATGCCTCTATCAAACATTTGACTTGATACTTGCAGCTTTGTTTGGTTCGATGCATATTGAAGACGGTTTGCCGTAAAGATTACTTCATTGTTGAATGCTAATTCCTTTTGTGTAAAAAGCATATTTGTTAGTACTAAGCTTAATTGAAGACTGAAGCTCTCAATTTCTGACTCGTAATATGCATTCCATTTATTTTCATCATATTTATTCTGAAGAATATCTTCATTTGTACCGAAATATGTATAAACATTATTTTGAATAAGTTTAGTTTGCTCCGCATCTAAAAATATAGGTTTTGAATCAATTTGTTTTACATCTGCATATTTATTATCAAACATCATGACCCCAGTTTTATTATCCGCACTTAAATTGTCCTGTGAAAATAATGCTCTTTGCTTTTTCATGTCTTCAGGAGTTAATACCGAACTTAATCTAGCTAAAACCCTGAGAGTTGCAGATTGATTGATTCCTTCAATTATTCCTTGTTTCTGAATATCCAATAAATTCATAGTAGAATCTAAAGCACTGTTCCCATCACCGAAGAAATCGCTTTTATATTGATATCGAGTCAATATTCCGACTCTGCTATATTCAATAGCAGCTGTTTGCCCTGTCGCAAAACGGTATCGTAACCACGGTTCACCTGCAACCTGTATTAATTCTGTATTAGTTGGTAACAACGGATAAAAACCTATAATTGTTTCATAATCTTCACCATATAACGGGAGTATAAAAGCCGTTGTATTAACTTTTAAAATAGTTGCAATTCTATATAAAAATTGACTGGTATTCATCCACGGATTAGGCTTATATTGCAATGTCTTTTCTAAATTTTTATAAGCATTACCTGTGATTTCAGGCTTTAATTTACTGCAAAACGTTGCATACCTGTCAATCGCTGCTCTTGTTAATTCCATTTCATATATACCGCCATCGTATGTGTTAAATGAAGGACTATATGCCGTTAATGTTTTAAAGAATCCATCAATAAAGATTTTTGATTGATCCTGTGCCTGAACTTGAATCTGTTTCGAAAATAATTTATCAAATAACCCCAAATCTTCACCTTCTTTCTGTTGTATTACATATTAATCATGCTCATATAATTATTTTGTTCATTCAAATAAACAATAAATGCATCCAGCATAGAAGCTACCCCATCGATACGTTTTGTATCATCATGAGTTTTGCATAAATACATATTGTTATTACTATCTATTGTCACGGATGCATTTGCAAGGTTCCATAATGTTATTGGGTTTGAACCATAATTGATTAAGCCTTTTTCAAGATCCGCACTGAATGTTCTCATCGGTATGTTAAAAGTAAATCCACCTTGTGCAACCGGCATAGCTATATTTTTTCCAAAAGTATCAATAATTTCATCAATTATGTAGGTTGATAAGGCTCTATCATAACCGCCTTTATAAATATAAATTCCATATTCATTTTGTACTTCTAAAAGCCATTTTGTGACATCTTTATAATTAACTTTATTACCATCACTTAATCTCAAATAATCTTCCCTTACCCAATCATCATATGGAACTTTATCTTGTATTATCTTTTTATCCAAGTTATCAGCCGGAAGCCAATACATTTGTTTAACATATAAAACAGGGTCGTTTGGCACTCTAAATATTACGGT
>JBASOB010000088.1:0-5027 GCA_049657865.1 Mobilitalea sp. | reverse complement strand
TCATGTCTGAGTCAAATTGAATCAGCCCATCTTTTCTCATTTTTGCTAACTCTCGAGATAAAGAGGTACGTTGAACCCCGATTTTTTCAGCGATGGCCTTTTTTGTAATATTTAGTTTAATGCAATTAGAATTTTGCTTTTTACTTTCGTAATTGAGATAGTTCATAATGCTTTCACGTATTGTTTTATTGATATAATGTTTAATCTTATCTCCGAGAATGAATGCATGGTCAGAAATAAGCTCCAGGTATGTTCGTAAAAAGGTAGGATTATTACAGAACAATTCAAACAGCACTTCCCTATCAATTCCCAATATATCTGTGGGCAATTGTGTTAATACGGTCATAGGATAATAAGGATTTTTTGAAAACAGTAGGTTTCCACCTAAAATATCATCTTTGTAAAACTCTGAGATTGTAAGCAGAGTTCCAGACTTGTCAATGCGATCTACAACAACCTTGCCAGATAAGATTATTTCTAATTTATTACATGTTTCCCCATCAAAATGGATAACACTGTTTTTCTTATAAGAAGTAACCTTAAACTTTCCGCTTTTTAGGTTAACAAGTATATCCTCATCTGATAAAGATTTTATCAATGCTGTACTTCTGATTAAGTTAAGATTCAGAGTCATATATAATCTCCTTATGTGTTACCAGAGTAACACCTTTTTTAATATTGTAGCGTTATAATATAAAAAAATCAAGGAATGAGGGTGAAATATTATGAAATATATTATTTCAGCAATACGAATATTGTTCTTAGCACTATTCATATTTTTATTACTTAATGGTAAAATGATGCTTTGGCTTGCTTTATATACGGTAAGTCTTTTGGTAGCACTGCTATTTGGAAGAGTATACTGTGGTTATGTCTGTCCAATGAATACGTTGATGATTCCGACAGAATGGCTTTCAAAAAAGCTGAAGCTACAGGCGGATAAGTCTCCCAAATGGCTTAGCTCGGGAAAATTTGCATGGTTTGCATTGGTAGGTAGCGTAGTAATAATGTTGCTTGCACAAAAACTGCTGCAAAAAAATATTCCTATCTTACTAATTTGGTTGGCAGTTTCAGTGCTTATATCACTTAGATACAAGCCGGCAGTGTTTCATAATCTTATTTGTCCGTTTGGGCCGCTCCAAAAAGTCTTTGGTAGATTTGCGATATTTTCAGAAAGGGTTAATAAGGAAGACTGTATAGGATGCAAGCTTTGCGAGAAAGTTTGCCCTTCCAATGCAATAGCAGTTAAATCAGTGAATAAAAAGGCTGATATTGAAACCTCACTATGTTTACAATGCACCAGTTGTCAACAAGTATGCCCGAAAGATGCCATTCACTACTCAAAACAACAAATATAATCGTTTTTGTGTTGTGACTAAGTTACATAATAATATTAAATTTATGTTATGATTTAGATACGAGGAGGATGACAAAATGATTGAGCAAGTATATAAAATATCAACTGGCAACGGAAAAGCAATAGAAAAGGTTATTTATGATGAAAACCTTCATTATCTCCATATGGTTTTTAATAAAGAAGAGGGTCTACCTGAGCACTTTTCAAATTCTAACGTTTATATGACTGTTATAAGAGGTACACTTTCTATTGAACTTAACGATCAGGGTATTCATGAATATCCCAATGGAACCTTACTAAAGATTCCTGTAGGCACAAAAATGAATGTTAAGAACCGGAATGAAGATACCCTGGAATTGATTGTTGTAAAAGCGCCGGCTCCTAAAATATAAAGTCTTACAAAGATAGACCGTCAGTTAAGGAAAGTTACCTTGATTGATGGTCTTTTCTTTATTAAATAATGAAAAAATATAGTCATATGTCAGAAAGCAAGATGTTTAATTGATATTTTAGGACTTTGAAAGAATTCCGGTATTATAGACTGATAAAAGTACTTGACAAGAGGATTTAAATATAGTAATGTAAGTAAGTACTTACATAATCAAAGGAGGGGATAGAGCTTGGAAACTATGGAAACAGGCAAAAAAATGAATAAGGAAGAACGGAGAAGACAAATATTAGATGCAGCAATGGCTGTTTTTACAGAAAAGGGCTATAGTAGCAGTACTACGATTGAAATTGCCAAAGCTGCCGGTATATCTGAAGTAACACTGTTTCGTTACTTTTCGTCAAAGCAGGAGATATTTTTGGAAGGAATCCGGCCTATATTATTTGGTACTTTAGAGAAAACAATAGACATTTCCAACAATTATAGTCCTGTAGAAAAATTAGAATATATATTAACAGAGAGAATAAGTTTCATTTCTCAACATTATGAAATTGTAAGATTAATTTTAAAGGAAGCTCCACTTCTAAAAGAGTTAGGCAATGAAAGTTTCATTGAGACTATACTTAAATTAATTAAAAATATGTTAAGCAAAATTGGAATTATGCTCAATAATGAGGAATTTGTATTGAGATTATTGATGGGTTCTATACTATCATTTCTATATATGCCAGATAATGATGAAATAAGTATAAAAAATTATATAAGCAAAGTAACATTGATGTTACTAAATGAAATGAAGGAATAAAAGAGATTAACAAAAGTAATGAGTATAGAAAGGGAAGGTTAACATATATGAACGGATTATTTAAATGGATTGGCGGAATAATTGAAAAACATCCATTCAAGGTATTACTTACTTCAATTTTGGTATTTGCAATATTAATGGCTGGTGTGTCAAAAATAAAAATGGCAACTGGCAATGAAACATTGGTACAAAGTGATAATCCGATATATATATCAAATCAAAAAATGGATCAGACATTTGGAGGAGATTCTATATTGGTACTTTTTACAGATAATTCGGAAGGTAATTTGCTCTCACATGAAAATATAAAAAAAATGTGGAATGTAGAGCAACAATTTCAATATAATGATAATGTTTTTTCATTTATGAGTCCAGCTAGTATGGTACATCAAATGACAGAAACCCAGAGTGTCGCCATAAAAGAACAAGTTCTTATCTTAAGCGATGGGTTAGAAGATATGAGCATTAAGTTGATAGAAATTGGAACAGAATTGGGCACTAAGGAACTGATGGATCCAGAGGAAATAGAAAAAAAGCTGGAAAGTCTTTCTAGCTCATCAGAAGCTTTTAGTAAACTTATCGATGGTCAAAAGAGTATGGCTACAGGGGCTAAGGAACTTCAAGGAGGATTATATACAATAGCAGAAGGCCTTAGTGAGGTATCAAGTCAATTAACTCAACTTAGCAGTGTTGCTGGAAATAACCAAGAACTTAAAATGAAGTTAAATATTATAGCAGAAAATATAAATAAAAGTTCACAGGGTATTCGTACCATGGGAGAAAAGACATCAAATATTAAATCAGGAGCAGATAATACGGCAGAGGCGTTGGACAAAGTAAGCAGTCAATTAACAGATGAGACATCCTCTATGAAAGAGAGCTTTACCCAAGGCATTAATCCAGATGAATTAAACGAAATGGCAACAGGTTTTATTACCATGGGAGATAACCTTTCGGATATTGCAGAAGGTTTAAGTACATTCCATGCTAAAAGCAGTATGATGGTAGCTGATATACCGGCAAATCAGACAGAATTAGATAATATATTATATGATGAAGATAAAAATCTGAGAGCACTCTTTTCTGATGTAATCATAGATGATAAGAATTGTTTAATGGTTGTGAAGCTTCAAGGCAATTTAGGTGATGAGTATAAAGATCAAGTTGCAAAGGATATCACCATAGCCTTAGATAAGGAGGACTTCAAAACAGTATCTTATGTTGTATCAGGTAAACCCGTACTCGATTCTTCTTTAAGAAGCGAAATGAAAACCAATATGGTAATGATGGTAGGCTTAGCAGTAGTTATCATGCTAATTGTCTTAGCATTTGTATTTAAAGTAAAATGGAGAATGCTAAGTCTAGGAATTATCTTAGTGTCGGTAATTGCTACATTAGGATTTATGGGCCATTTGACTGTACCTGTTACTATGGTATCGATGGCAGTATTCCCTATATTAATTGGGTTAGGAATTGACTACTCCATTCAATTCCATAATAGATATGAGGAAGAAAAGTCTGTAAAAAGTACGGTAGGTCACATTGGCAAAGCGGTCGCAATTGCTGTATTGGCAACAGTATTAGGATTTGTATCGCTCTATACTTCACCGGTGCCAATGATTCAAGACTTTGGTAAGATGCTTACAATTGGAGTAATCATAAGCTTTTTCGGAAGTATATTGTTATTGATGCCAATCTTGCATTTGAGAGACAAAATGGGGCAGCAGAAGGAAACGGTAATTAAACAAGAAGTAAATGAAATCCCAGTAAAGGACACTGTTTTAAATAAATTGTTAAAAGCTTCTACGAAAGCAGTAATAAAATTGTCTATACCAGTATTATTAATTGCAATTATTGCCGCTGGCATTGGATTTTATGTGGATAATAAAGTAGGTGTTGAGACAGATATTGAATCCTTTATGCCACAAGAGATGGAAGCACTGCAAGACATTCACATAGTAAGAGATGCTGTTGGTTCAACAGACCAGATGGCAATTTATATGAGTGATGATAATATATTAAAAGAAGAAAATATAAACTGGATACAAAGGATTTCAAAAGATATTGAAGAAAAGTATTCGGGCATAGTAGTAGATGTAAAATCTATAGATACTTTAGTAAGTAACTTATCAACAAGTGAAGATTTAAGTGCTGATGAATATGTAGATTTTATTAACACATTACCAGAGCAACAGGTTAATATGTTTGTAAATGACAAAAAAAATGAATCAGTAATACTTTTAAATATCAAACATTTGAATACAGGGGAATTACAAGAGTTTATTACAGAATTAACAGCGGATTTAAATGATGCTCCTTTGAATGTACAAGTAACAGGTAAAAGTGCATTGGATGTAGAAATGGTAAACGGGCTGACATCAGGAAGAGTGACCATGACTATTTTAGGGTTAGTACTGGTGTTTCTAGCACTTCTATTTGTTTACAGGAATCTATTTAAAGCGTTAATCCCTATATTG
>JBASOB010000087.1:0-3219 GCA_049657865.1 Mobilitalea sp. | reverse complement strand
AAGGAAAACCATATCAAGATTCCCAACCTATGCTACCTTGAAGGAGTCCATCAATTTGGTTCCTGCCGCATCTGTGTGGTAGAAGTAAAAGGAGCAAAGACGCTTCAGGCCTCCTGTATGACAGTATGCATGCCGGGAATGGAAGTTATTACAAATTCGGAACGGGTTAGAAAAGCACGTAAAGTGTTATATGAATTGCTGCTTTCTGACCATAATAAGGACTGCTTAAGCTGTAAACGCAATTTGAACTGTGAACTGCAGGAACTTGGAAGAACTCTGGGTGTAGAAGAATCTAGGTTTGAAGGAGCCAGATCAAGCCGACCAATCGATGTCTCGGTTTCCATTACGAGGGATATGTCCAAATGTGTCTTATGCCGAAGGTGTGTAACCACTTGTAATCAGATTCAAGAGACAGGAATACTAAATGCACAGAACAGGGGCTTTAAGACCGTAATCGGTCCCGCCATGGATCTTCCGCTAGGTGCCGTAAATTGTACCTTCTGTGGACAATGCACCGTTGTATGCCCTGTTGGAGCACTCAAGGAGACGGATGGAATACAGAGAGTATGGGCAGCATTACAAGATAAAACCAAGAGAGTTGCAGTTCAGGTTGCTCCGGCAGTCCGTGTTGCAATTGGAGAAGAGTTTGGAATGGCACCAGGGACCCAGGTAACAGGTAAATTGGCAGCCGCTCTTCATGCACTTGGTTTTGCTGATGTATTTGATACTAATTTTGCAGCGGATTTAACGATAATGGAAGAAGGAACAGAACTTCTGCATAGACTGAAACATGCACTGACCGGTGACAAAGCTGTTCTGCCAATGATTACCAGCTGCAGTCCCGGTTGGATTAAGTATGTGGAACATGAGTATCCAGACCAATTAGCACATCTCTCTACCTGTAAATCACCGCATATGATGATGGGAGCCTTGATCAAATCCTATTATACGGATAGCATCAAAGCAAAACCGGAGGATATCTATGTAGTATCCATCATGCCTTGTACTGCCAAGAAATTCGAGATAGAACGTGATGAGATGAAGAACAATGGTCTGAAAAATGTGGATGCTGTTCTGACGACAAGAGAACTTGGAGCCATGATTAAGGAGGCAGGGATTGATTTCCTTGCACTCGGTGACGAGGATTTTGATAATCCGCTTGGAATGTCGACAGGAGCAGCAGATATATTTGGCCTGACCGGTGGTGTTATGGAAGCGGCACTGCGTACTGTATATGAATTAGTATGCGGCAGGGAACTGCCCTTTGAAGGATTGCATGTTGCACCGATTGTAGGACTGGATCAGGTGAAATCAGCTGAGATTAAAATTGACAATCCTCTGACGGATTATGCATTTTTAGACGGGGTTGTCGTAAAAGTAGCCGTAACCAGCGGCCTTGCGGGAGCAGATATCCTGATGAAACAAGTTGCAGAGGGCAAATCTCCTTATCATTTCATTGAGATTATGGGATGCCCAGGAGGCTGTATCACAGGAGGCGGGCAGCCAAGATCCGAAGATCCGGAGGTTCGTATTAAGAGACTTCGAGGCCTTTACAGTGAGGATGAAAGCAAGAAGCTTCGTAAATCTCACGAGAATCCTTATATAAGTTCTATCTATAAAGAGTTCTTATTATATCCGGGGAGCCATGTTTCCCACGAACTGCTCCATACTCATTATGTAAGGCGCGGTGAATTTAATCAATTCACGGAAGAAAAATTCGTAGTAGATAATGGGGCCTTAGCTGTGAAGCAAAAACAGCAGGTAAGTCAGGAAGGGACAAAAGAAATAAGACCACAAGTTCTAAACCATAAGACGCACGAACAGTCAGAAAGTGAGCATGAATTCATGCTGGAGGCTGAAAATGCAAGGTTGAAGAAGGAACTTGAAGATTCAACAGAAACAGTGGATATCTTAAAACATATCCTTACGGATTGCAATAATAAGACAGACCTGAGAAAGCTTAAATTATAAGCTTAGGATACGCTTTATTGTATAAGAGTTATCATAGTTACCCCCTATTTGATTATTCCATTTATTTTCGTTCTCTTTAAAAGCAGGGTTATGAAATTGACTTCCTCCGATTTCATACCCTGTTTTTACGTGAACAGGTGTAGCTATCAGGAATTTGAATATTAAATTATGTGATGAAATGATAGAGGAATATTTTATTGATTGGAGTATAATTATTATGAGTAAAAGGAATAAAAAAGGGGAAGCGGATTAGTTGCGGAGTGGTTGGATTTGACTTTAAAGAATAATTGATGCTATAATAACATTAATTATTCGTTCGGATTTTTAGCTCGCAATATTTTACTATGTAAAAACGCAGTTTGACTTTTAATAAATTGTCTTATCTGAGGATAGTTCGGTTTTGTGAAAAGAAACAGCTTTTTTATACGGATATAGCAAAAAAATAAAGTAAATGTCATATACAAGAATTGATTGAATGACATTATCGTGATACTTTTTGGAACCATAGGTAAAACAAGATTAGGAGGAGTAGTTTGGATAACAATAAAGAAAATATAAATATTAATAAAATTAAAATCATACCGCTTGGAGGTTTGGATAGAATTGGCATGAATATTACTGCTTTTGAATATGAGGATAGCATCATTGTAGTTGATTGTGGTATATCATTTCCTGACGATGATATGTTAGGAATTGATTTAGTAATACCTGATATTACTTACTTGAAAGATAATCGTGAGAAAGTAAAGGGATTTTTTATTACTCATGGGCATGAAGATCATATTGGAGCATTGCCATATATACTCAAGGATTTAAATGTTCCAGTGTATGCGACTAAATTAACAATGGGTTTGATTGATTACAAATTAAAAGAACATAATATGTTGAAGAATACAAGAAGAAAAGTGGTTAAACATGGGCATTCGGTTAACCTTGGTGCTTTTCGAGTTGAATTTATTAAGACAAATCATAGCATCGCAGATGCTTCGGCTCTTGCAATTTATTCACCTGCAGGAATCATTGTACATACAGGTGATTTTAAAGTTGATTATACACCTTTATTTGGAGATCCTATTGATTTGCAAAGATTCGGCGAAATTGGCAAGAAAGGTGTACTGGCGCTTCTTTGTGATAGTACGAATGCGCAGAGACCGGGATTTACGATGTCAGAAAAATTAGTAGCAAGAACATTTGATAATTTATTTGATGAAAACAAGATTAATCGACTTAGTGTGGCAACGTTTGCAT
>JBASOB010000086.1:0-1697 GCA_049657865.1 Mobilitalea sp. | reverse complement strand
CATAAGGAACAAGGGTTATTTTCTTTTCTTACATCAAATACAATCTCTGCAATATCTGTTTCTACAACTGTATAATTAACTTCCAGCTCTTTGCACAATAATGCAACAGCAGAAAAATCTAGTTCTTTGAAACCCATATGAACCGTGATTGCCTCTAATTCGAACTTTTTGGGATAAAACCGGCGTAAACCGGCAAGAGCATAGAGAAGTGTCAGACTGTCTTTCCCACCGGATATGCCGATTGCGATGCGGTCGCCTTCTTCAATCATATGATAGTCATCTAGGGCTTTTCTGGTAAACCCAAGTAATCGCTGTAACTTCATTTTAGTACCTTACCTTTCAGTATAATATCATAAAAGTTATTATAACATAAAGAATTCGGAAATAAAACTAGAGGAGCTGATAAAATGGATAAAAGGTGATTACTCCTATTGCCAAAGGGGAGAGTGACCGATATAAATAGTGCACTCGCTCATTCTATGCATATAGTATATTATGGAGATAATTTGTAACAAATTAAGAAGAGTAAAAGAGGGTAGAAGCGTATGTTCGACTTGCGTAGAATGTCCATGTAAATAAGTTGAATAAAATTCTACAAGCGTAGAACCTTGTTTCTGCATATTTAAGTTGATTTTTATGATATAGATAAGATATAATAAGCCAAAACCAGGTCTAAGAAGTTGCAAATTCTTCAATTAATTATGCAGATGACATACTTTTAACATGATTTAATATTATCGTAACATATAGATATTTTTATCATAATAAGAGCACATTATATTACTTGCGAAGGTACACAGATCTGATCAGGCAGAAGTCAATTTATGACAGGAGGTTGTCGACAAAACGATGATTAAATTATTATTTCAGGCTATTCAAAGAATTATAAAAGATTATAGTAAAGTGAATCGTTATTTAGCGCTTAAGGTAAGCTTCCTGTTATTCGTAGCTTTCCTTTTTGTGTGTGCACCAACAGAAGTAAGCCAGGCAGCCACGGGATTACGGCTATATAATTATACAACTAAAAAGGAATCTACCTATACCGGAAAACAAGTGATTGTCACTTTGAACGGAAGCAAAATTTCGAAAACCACAACGCCTGGTATTATCATTGATGGAATTGCATTAGTTCCCTATACGGATGTGTTTAAGAATTCCTCCATCCTAGCGGAATGTTCTTATAATAAAACCAAAAAAACCTTATCGATATCTAAAGATGGAATTATAATCATCATGAAAATCGGAAGCAAGAAGGCAACCGTGAATGGAAAAGCAGTTACCCTTCCAGTTGCTCCGGTAATTATAAAATATGTCAAGGCAAATACCAGCAGAATCCTTGTTCCTTCAAGATATGTTGCAGAAGCCTTGAAAATGGATTACACCTGGAATGCTGCAAAGAGTACAGTAGCAATCAAAAAAACATCATTACTGTTATCCTATAATGGTGAAGCAGAATTTGAATACACGGGTTCTAAAGGTAGTGTGACGATTGACGGGACAAAAGTCAGTCTGGGCTATATGCCGGTTATCATTAAGAATAATACTGCTATGGTACGTGCAGAGAAAGTATTTGCAGATTCTAAAATTGGAGCTGATTATGCATATGATGCTACAACGAAGACGGTTACCTTAACCAAAGGCGACATCGTACTTGTGATGACGATTGGCAGTAAGACAGCCTATCTGAATGGCAAGAC
>JBASOB010000085.1:0-4531 GCA_049657865.1 Mobilitalea sp. | reverse complement strand
TCCCATTTCTCTTGCAACTTCAGCAATGTGTAAAGCGTAAGAAGGAGTAGCAACAAGCAGTGTTGTTTCAAAATCCTTCATGTACATTATCTGTTTCTGTGTGTTACCTGAAGAGGTCGGGCATACGGTAGCTCCCATATTCTCAAGTCCATAATGAAGTCCGAGTGCGCCGGTAAACATTCCATAACCAAAGCAGATCTGTGCTACATCCTCTGATGAAGCTCCACCCATTGCCGCAATTCTGGATACGCATTCCGTCCACATTTTCATATCATTTTTCGTATAGCCGACTACCGTTGGTTTTCCTGTCGTTCCCGAGGAAGCATGGATACGCACTAAATCCTTCTTTGGCACCGTAAATAATCCAAAGGGATAGTTATCTCTTAAATCCATCTTATTGGTAAAAGGAAGACGTTTTAGGTCTTCCAGGCTCTTAATATCTTCCGGCTTAATTCCAGCCTCTATCATCTTATCCTGGTAACATGGAACTTTCTCATATATTCTTTTTACCGTCTCTTGTAATCTTTTTAATTGAATTTTCTCCATATCTTCTCTAGATAATGTTTCTTCTTTTGCCCAAATCATGTAATCCTCCTTCTACGTGCCTTTCTGCACATGCTGCATAATTCTATCTTTGATGGGATAATTCTCTATTGGATTATCCCTATTCTTGATCTTAAAATATCATATCATCCATTCTATTTTTGATAATGGATTGATCTCAAATCGAATTATCCTCTCTAACGCACTAATAGAAGCTGTCTCAAAAGGTGTAAATCCCCCTGAGTCAGCTTCCTATTTATTTTGCAGATCATCTTTCCTATTCTTCTATGGATTTCTTGGTATGAACCGTTACCGTTTCCTCGTAGCAGGAGAAGATATCTTTTACCTTATCCTCCTTCATCTTTGGAGTAAGAATACTTACAATCGGAACTATGATAAGTCCGGCTATCATGGCAAAAGCACCGGCATTAATTGGTGATGCAAAGTATCCTAAGAATAAGTTTGATATAGTGATTCCAACTCCACAAGCAAAACTTGCCCATACTGCTGGTTTCGTTACCCTCTTCCAGTACAGTCCGTAAAGGAATGGAGCTAAGAAAGAACCGGCCAGAGCGCCCCACGATATACCCATGAGCTGCGCGATAAAGGTTGGAGGGTCTAGTGCTAAAATTACAGAAATAATGATAAATATAGCAATCATAACTCTCATCGTGAATAACTGTTTCTTCTCACTCATCTCTTTTACAATATTACCTTTAATAAAGTCTAAGGTCAAGGTTGAGCTTGATGTCATTACAAGAGATGCCAGTGTCGACATCGATGCTGATAGCACTAATACGATTACGATACCGATCAGCGCATTCGACAAGGTAGATAGCATCTGCGGAACAATCGCATCATATGCGATGGACCCATCTAATTTGTAGATTGCTGCACTGTCATATAATCTGCTGAAACTTCCTAGAAAATAGCATCCTCCCGAAATAACGATGGCAAATGCTGTTGATATGATTGTTCCTGTTTTGATTGCCTGTTCATTCTTGATCGTATAGAATTTATGAATCATCTGAGGAAGACCCCAGGTTCCAAGCGATGTAAGAATTACAACTCCAAGCAAATTAATCGGATCCGGTCCAAAGAAGGAGGCAAATACTCCCGGTTGACCAGCTGTGGCTGGAATATCACTATTCAATTGTGCAAGGCTTCCAATCGCTTCCATGAATCCACCATTATTGTTCAGTACTGCCGCGATAACTGCAACAATACCAAATAGCATAATAATACCTTGAATAAAATCATTAATCGCCGTAGCCATATATCCACCAAGGATTACATAAATACCAGTTAATACAGCCATTGCTACTACACAAACCCAGTAAGGAATATCAAATGCCATTCCAAACAGTCTAGAAAGGCCGTTGTATACCGAAGCAGTATAAGGAACCAGAAAAACAAATGTGATAGCAGAGGCAACAATTCTTAACGCTTTACTGTCATATCTGCTGCCAAAGAAATCCGGCATTGTTGTTGATTGTAAATGATGTGTCATAACTCGGGTTCTTCGTCCTAAGACGACCCAGGCAAGTAAGCTGCCAATCAGTGCATTCCCTATCCCGATCCAGGTAGCCGATACTCCGTATTTCCAGCCGAACTGTCCAGCATATCCTACAAAAACAACTGCTGAAAAATAGGTTGTCCCATAAGCAAATGCAGTAAGCCATGGTCCGACCGCACGCCCTCCTAATACAAAATCCCCCACATTAGTTGCATGTTTTCTTGAATAAACACCAACTGAAATCATAATTGTAAAGAAACAAACCAAGAAAATTACCTTAATTATCATTTCTTATGTCCTCTCTCCCTATATAATCTTTTCGTGCTTTAACGCTTTAAAGCGACGGCACTTTAAAGCAATAGTATCAAATTTTAGCAGATTTGTCAACCTCATTTCCGGTCTTTTACTCCGTCTTTTGTCACAAAAAACGCATTGCAATTTATTCTATTTCAACAAAAAACCACCCTCATGAATCCTGTATCTCTTTGTTAGAGAACTGAATTACATGTGGGCGGTCATCTTAAAACAATGTGATTAATTTGTATAAAGCAATCGCATATAGAATTGCTGTAATTGGTAATAAAATTGCAAATTTTGCATGTTTGGTTTTATGTCGGAATACTCTCATTCCTAAAAAAGATCCTATTCCGCCTCCAACAAATGCAGTTAAAATTAAAGTTCTTTCCGGAATACGCCAAGCATTTTTCTTCGCTTTCTTCTTATCGATTCCCATCAGCGCAAATCCAAGAATACTCAGCAAAAGGATATAAGCTGCAAGGATATAATACATAATAATTAGGTTCATTTCTCTTCACCTAGAAAGGGATTACTTATTTTCTATCGCAATCTCAATTCCTAACTCCTTTAACTGCTTGTTATCTACAATATTAGGAGCTTCTGTCATTAAGCAGGAGGCATCTTTTACCTTAGGGAATGCAATAACGTCACGGATACTGTCTTCCTGTGTCATCAGCATAAGCAGACGGTCTAGACCATAAGCAAGTCCTGCATGAGGAGGAACTCCGTACTTAAATGCATTTAGTAAGAATCCAAAACGTTCATAAGACTCTTCTTTCGTAAAGCCTAATGCCTTGAACATTCTCTCCTGTACATCACTCTGGAAGATACGGACCGAACCGCCGCCCACTTCCGTGCCGTTTAAGGTAATATCATAAGCTTTTGCTCTGACTTTACCAGGCTCTGTTTCAAGAAGATGTAAGTCCTCTTCCATCGGCATGGTAAATGGATGATGTTTCGCCATATATCTGTCTTCTTCTTTGGAATACTCAAGAAGCGGGAATTCCGTAACCCATAAGAATTTATATTCATCCTTATGCAGAAGTCCAAGATTCTTAGCAATTTCAATTCTCAGTGCACCAAGAGCTGCAAACACGGTATCATCTTCATCAGCCGCAAACAGTAGAAGGTCTCCCGGTTTTCCATTCATTGCTTCTGCTAATACATCAAGTTCTTCTGTTGTCATAAACTTCGCAAAAGAAGATTTATAGGTACCATCTGCATTAATTGCGATATAAGGTAATCCCTTTACGCCATAAGTTTTTGCAAATTCTACAAGAGCATCAATCTTCTTTCTCGGCATCTCGCCTTCGCCCTCTGCATTAATTGCACGAACAGATCCACCATTCGCAATTGCAGCGGTGAATACAGCAAAACCACAGTCTTTTACAAGATCTGATACATTCTTAAGTTCTAGTCCAAAACGGATATCCGGCTTATCAGAACCGTAACGCTCCATTGCTTCCGCATAAGTCATTCTCTGAATTGGAAGAGATACGTCAACATTGATACTTTCTTTAAACATAATCTGAAGTAAACGTTCATTAACTTCAATTACATCATCTACATCCACGAAGGATAATTCCATATCAATCTGCGTGAACTCCGGCTGTCTGTCCGCACGAAGATCTTCATCCCTGAAACACTTTACGATTTGGAAGTAACGGTCATAACCGGCACACATCAGCAGCTGTTTGAACAACTGTGGTGATTGAGGTAATGCGTAGAAATTACCTGGGTGAACGCGGCTTGGTACTAAATAATCTCTCGCGCCTTCCGGTGTACTCTTAGTAAGAACAGGAGTCTCAATCTCTAAAAATCCTTCATCTGCAAGAAACTGTCTTGTAATTACAGCAACTTTGCTTCGTAAAATAAGGTTTCTTTGAAGATCCGGTCTTCTTAAATCCAGATAACGGTATTTCAGTCTTAAATCTTCTTTTGTCTTGGAATTTTCTTCTATTGGGAACGGAGGCGTCTCCGCTTCTGAAAGAATACGTATTTCCTTCGCTCTTATTTCAATATCGCCGGTTTCAAGGTTGTCATTCGCAGCTCCGGAACGAGCCTCCACCTTTCCTACAACAGCAATGACAAATTCACTTCTGAGATGCTCTGCTTTTTCGAAGTTCTCACTTCCGCAATCACTCTCTTCAAAAATCATCTGTAAAAGGCCGGAAC
>JBASOB010000084.1:0-4063 GCA_049657865.1 Mobilitalea sp. | reverse complement strand
GGATAAGACGCCTTGTAGGTGTCTATTTTTATGCGGAAAGTGAGGTTGACATGAAAGACATTATTAACACGATTCAGATTGTAATTGCAGCCGTAGGTGGGTTCTTTGGTTATTTCTTAGGTGGACTTGATGGTTTTTTATATGCATTGATAGCGTTTGTTGTCATCGACTACTTGACTGGCATCATGGTGGCAATTTTAGAAAAGAAGCTATCCAGCGAGGTTGGTTTCAGGGGCATTTTCAAAAAGGTTCTTATATTTTCGCTTGTAGCGGTGGCTCATATCGTTGATTCACAACTTATCCAAACCGGAAGTGCGATACGCACAGCAGTCATCTTTTTCTACTTATCCAACGAGGGAATCAGTATTTTAGAGAACACAGGTAAAATTGGACTGCCCATACCGGAAAAACTAAAGAAGGCCTTGGAGCAGTTGAATAAGGGGGAAAAGAGTAATGATTAAATCGGTTTATATTAGTCCCTCGACGCAGGAGAACAATGTTGGTGTTTGCGGTTACGGGACAGAAGAAATAAGAATGAATCAGGTTGCTGATGTTGTAGAAAAAGTGCTTAAAAGGCATGGCGTTACAGTTTATAGGAACAAGCCGGAATGGACACTTCAAAAGGTTGTGCAGGACAGTAACAGTAAAAGGTCCAGCCTTCATTTTGCCATCCATAGTAATGCAGGCGGGGGTAGAGGCGGAGAGATTTTTGCGTATTCACCCGGGGGTGAAGGCGAAAAGGCTGCAAGGGCGATATACTCTGAACTTGAACCTATAACACCCACAGCAGATAGAGGTGTTAGGTTCGGATCAGAACTTTATGAGTTACGAAAAACAGATGCACCTGCAGTTCTTGTTGAGATTGCTTTCCATGATAACGTGGGGGATGCAAAGTGGATCATTGAAAACAAAGAAAAAATAGGCACTGCACTTGCAAAAGGAGTGCTCAAGTATTTTGGAATTGAATACATTACAGAAAACTACGAAATTGAGCAAGCGGTAAAGGTGCTGAAGGAAAAAGGGGTTATTACCGATTCGGACTACTGGGCGTATAACGCAGTGCCTGGGAGAATAGTAAAAGGTGAATTTGCCGCTAGTCTAATTAAAAATACGGCGGCTTTAATTATGACAAGCAAAGTTTGAAAAACATTCATGGAGCCTTGGACTAATAAATGTTCAGGGCTTCTTTTTTTAGGTCCTAAAAACGTTAATTTTCCTATGGAAAGAACGCCCTAATTATTAGTGAGCAAACAACTGAGATATAACTTGATAATTAAAAAAAGTAATTGTAACATGGACACACCCAAACGGAAGGAGGGCGAAAAATGCTGTTAAATCAAGCAATCAAGAGTTTTTCAAAGCATATGGATCTAATAGATAGGTCCGGAGAAACCATCAGAGGATATGAACTTGAACTGAAATATTTCAATAATTTCTTGACCATTAAACACAACTGTCTGGTTTATGTAGAGGACATTGTTCTGCAAGATCTAGAGGATTATCTGCTCTATGAAAAACAAAGAGGCAGAGCATCTTCTAGCAGAAGCCGGTCTTTATACATTCTGAAAAGTTTTTACAGCTATTGTTGCAAGAAAGACATTTGTCAAAAAAACCTGGCGAACCTTTTGGAGCCTGTTAAAATCCACCAGAAGGAGCGAGACTTTATTACGGAAGAGGAATTCGAACAACTAGCCAGTACCATAGAACACCCGGTAATAAAAACAGTTGTACAAACCATGTTTTATACCGGTGGCAGAATGTCTGAAATAATTAACCTAAAGATGAAAGATGTTGACCTTGAAAACAAAGTGCTCCATATCATTGAGGGCAAAGGTAAAAAAGACAGAGATGTACCAATAAGCGATAAGCTTGAGGTAATTCTTGGTAAGTACCTTAAAAATATCCGAGAACCTGAGGTAGAGTTAGATAGATTTTTTGCAACTGAAAAAACTGGAAAGGTATCTAGTAGCTATATTAATCGGTTAATCCACGATGCGGTAGATAAGTTGGGTTGGAAAAAAGATATTAGTGCCCATGTGTTGAGGCATTCTTTCGGTACGAACCTTTTAGATAAAGGGGCCTCGGTAGTAAGCATTTCAAAACTATTAGGGCATTCAAATTTAGCGGTCACATCAAGATACCTGCACCAAGACATGCAAAAGTTAAGCGACGCAATTAATCTTTTATAGGGAGGGAAAACCATGAGTGATAAGAAGCCCATTTACGATGCCAGGGCAAATAAGATATTGGAAATGTTGAAGTTTAAGACCAGAGATGAAGTGGCTAAGGAAATGAAGTATAAGAATTATAAAAGTCTTGATATGTACATGAGAAGGAAAAACTTCATCTTTGACATCAAAGCGCAGCAGTATGTATTAGGTGATAAAAAGGTAGAAAAACTGGATAAAGATCCTAAGAACTATGCGCCGGTGAAAATTGTTAGCATTATTACTGCATTTGAGAAAGAGGATGTAGATCCTAGGGAGGTAGCAAAACGAGAAGGCTTTAAGGACCATATAGAGCTGGCAGAGTATATGACCAACAAAGGCTATGAATGGAATGTCTATAAAAACAATTATTTAAAAACAGTTGGTAAGATTGTGGAAAAAGCTGAAGCAGAAGCGCCACCTGAGATTCATTTTATTGAGGCAGGTGGTAAGGTACCACAGACCTTGGAAGAGTATATACCTTTCATAAGATTTTTGTATGAAAAAAGGGATGACGTTTATCAGCTGCTGGCTGGAACTCAGGAGGATGGTAAAATTCCAAGATATGCACTTCCGGGCCTAGTAAGAACTAAAGCCATCTATATGAGCGATATGGTAGCCAAGCTTGCAGCAGAGTTTAGCAAGGAAAAGAACGTTACCCAAAGAGAGATTATGGAAGCAGCTCTTGTGGAGTACCTGCAGAAGTACGGATTCAAGAAAGAAATTGATACACTGTTGAAGAACTCATAATGTGTAAATCGGCAGTTGCAAATACTAATAATTCATTTTTAAGACTAAAAACGAAGGAAACCTTTGTTAACTATAAGCTTGTAATCCATTACAATATGAATAATGGTACTCATGATATAAATGGGTATTACAATGCGAAGTTAATAAGCCCCTAAACCCTTGATTTCATGCGGGTTACAGGGGTTTTTTATTTACCAAAAACTAGGGGGTTTGGTGCTATTACCGTTACAGGAACAGGTGGTGCAACTACCATCACTGCAGACAATGGAACATTGCAGATGTTAGCAGCTGTATTGCCTGTAAATGCAACGAACAGTAATGTAACATGGGCAGTAACAAATGTAACAGGGTCGGCAATAATCAGTGCAACTGGTTTGTTGACAGCAGTAACAAATGGAACAGTAACAGTAAAAGCAACCTCAGTAAGTTCGGGAACTGTTTATGGGACAGCTGTAATTACAATTAGTGGTCAACTAACAGCAGCCACATTCACCGCAGCTGGTGATCTAGCGACTCATGACGGTACCACATATATCCGTTATGCACTGACATTGACAGAGGATGGTACTCAAATTAATCTCGGTTCAACCGATATTACGAGCATGACTATTAAGAACCCAGACAATACCATTACTCAATTAGATATAACTATTGATCCCGATCCTTTTCTATATTTTTACATAGCTATGGAATCCGGAACCTATACATTTACAATTACAACTGTTAATGGTACGGTCTATACAGCAATCATTACTTATACGGATGCAGACGCAGCCGGAGCAGTAGATACCTTGATTGCAGCACTGCCCGCAGCTGGAACAGTAGCATTAACGGATCAGACCCAGATAGAAGAAGCAAGAGCAGCTTATGAAGCACTGACACCTGCACGGCAGGCATTGGTAACCAAAGTAGCAGCATTAGATGCAGCCGAAGCTGAGCTGCTGGTTCTTACGGATGCAGCCGAAGCCGGTGCAGTAGATACCTTGATTACAGCACTGCCTGCAGCTGGAACAGTAGCATTAACGGATCAGACCCAGATAGAAGAAGCAAGAGCAGCTTATGAAGCACTGACACCTGCACAGCAGGCATTGGTAGATGCAACGGCA
>JBASOB010000083.1:0-2370 GCA_049657865.1 Mobilitalea sp. | reverse complement strand
GGACCGATGCATAAAAAATGCAGAAGCCATAAATATTAAGGATACAATCAGCATATGAACATTTCCTGGAAAACGAATTAGAATCCATACCGGGAATAATAATGCTACTAATAATGAACCAACCGATACATATCTGGTGATTGCAATTGATATAATAAATAACGGTAATCCAAATGGCATGATCAGAGGATCAAAAGCAGCCATAGCACCACCGGTCGCAGCCATACCTTTTCCACCTTTGAATTTAAGCCAGAAAGGATAATTATGACCAATGACTACTCCGAGCCCAGTATATAGAGCTAATAAGTCAAGCTGGTAATTGCCAGGGAAGAAAACAAGCTTCACTAAAACAATTGGAATAACTGCTTTAAATACATCCCCGCTTAAGGTTAATATTGCAGCTTTTACACCGAGTGTTCTTAGTGTATTCGTAGTTCCGATATTACCGCTTCCATACTTTCTTATGTCAACTTTATTCATCCTGCCAACAAAATAGCCAGTAGAAAAATTACCAAATAAATATCCGAAAATCAAGCAAAATACGATTTTAAGAATCATTTAGGCGTTCTCCTTTCGCTCCCTGATGAAAAACTTTAATGATGTGCCCGAGAACCCGAAGGCTTCTCGAATCTTATTTTCAATATATCTGGTATATGAAAAATGCATCAGTTCTTTATCGTTTACGAAAATAACAAAAGTAGGCGGCTTTACTGCTACCTGAGTGATATAGTATAGTTTGAGTCGCTTGCCCTTATCCGATGGTGGCTGCTGAAGAGCAGTTGCCTCCATAAGGATTTCATTCAGGACACCGGTTGCAACTCTAAGATTCTGGTTCTGAATTACAACTTCGATAACTTCAAATAATTTACCCATTCTCTGTCCTGTTTCAGCAGAAATATAGATGATTTCGGCATAAGGCATAAAAGCCAAGGTCTGTCTGATGGTAGACGTATACTCGTTAACGGTTTTATTATTCTTCTCAATTAAATCCCATTTATTAACGGCTATGATCATACCCTTGCCACGGTCATGCGCAATACCGGCGATCTTGGCATCTTGTTCAGTAACACCTTCTTCTGCATCGATTACCAATACGACAATGTCGGCACGTTCTACCGCCGTCACGGTACGGATGATACTGAAACGCTCGAGTTCTTCTTTGATTTTGTTCTTTCTTCTAAGACCGGCGGTGTCGATCAGGATATATTCTTTCCCGTTTCGTTTGATTGGTGTATCAATTGCATCACGGGTAGTACCAGCAATCTTCGATACGATAACGCGGTTCTCACCAAGCAATTTATTAATGATGGAGGATTTACCAACATTCGGTTTTCCGACAATTGCGATTCTTGGTCGTTCATCTTCTACTTCTTCTGTATTTCCGGAAGCAAAGTTCTTCACGACTTCATCTAACATTTCACCAAAACCGAGCTTTCCTGAAGACGAGATTGGGAATGGTTCACCGATTCCGAGATTATAAAATTCGTAAACATCGGATAAATACTTATCGAAATTATCTACTTTATTTACAACTAAAACGATCGGCTTGCCGGAACGTCTTAACATATCCGCAACTTTTGAATCAGAGTCAACCAATCCTTCTTTCACATCTGTCAGGAAAATGATGACATCAGCAGTATCAATGGCAATCTGAGCCTGAGCTCTCATGTAGGACAACATCTCATCCCTGCTATCCGGTTCAATACCACCGGTGTCAATCAATGTAAACTGTGTATTAAGCCATGTGACATCAGCATAAATACGATCCCGGGTAACGCCCGGAGTATCCTTAACGATGGCAATACGATCACCAGCTAAGGAATTAAATAATGTGGATTTACCAACATTTGGTCTTCCAACAATAGCTACTATTGGTCTGCTCATATTTATCTCCTATGAATTGAATCTTTCCTTCAAATGAATTCTAATTCAATACTTTCTTCTATCTCATAATTTGTTTTATCACTACATCAGTATAGAATCAATGAATGACTTTCCATCTGATTGTACAATACGTATTTTGGTTTGTAAAGCATTTTCAATGTCATGCGAGGTTAGGTCATCTAACAAAACTGTTTCTCCATTGCGTAACATTACTGCTGGAAGCAGCAAATATTCACCGAGATTCTTGCTTTTTAGCTGCTCAATGATGTCGCCTGCTGTGATTAATCCGGCAACGGTGATATCCGTTCCAAAATAATTATTTGTTATCGTGTGAACATCGACATGAATATTTGGAAAAAGTTCACATAGCTTAGTAACTAACTGAGTAATATAAGGTGTTGCAAGAACTCCGGTTGCAATGGAAAGCTTTCTTACGCGGTCATCACCTTTTAGAGTATCATAATAATCCTTGAATTCGTTTTGAAG
>JBASOB010000082.1:0-3210 GCA_049657865.1 Mobilitalea sp. | reverse complement strand
GGCGTGACTACAAGAAGTGCATCTGCTCCAAATATTTGAGCTTGTTTCGATAAATATATTGCTGTGTCGGTACAATTAGATCCTGTACCTGCAATCACTGGAATTCTTTTATTTACTTTTTCTACTGCATAACGAATGCACTCTAAATGTTCCTCGTGGCTCAAAGTAGAAGCTTCTCCTGTCGTACCACAGATAATGATTGCATCTGTGCCACCTGCAATTTGAAATTCAATTAATTCTCCAAGCTTCTCATAATCTACTTCGTTGTTCTGTGTAAAAGGTGTTATTATCGCAACACCGGCTCCTTTAAATACTGCCATATTAATCCTCCTATGATCGAAAGGTTCTAGAGTTTATCCTCCCGAAATAATAAGTAAACAGGTTACCAGCGAATCTCTTGTGTAAAATTATTGCACTTAATTATCATACAATTATGAGAAAATGCGTAAAAAAAGTCGACTCAAGAGTCGACACTAAAGAATAACTGTTTGGATCCATGATAGTATCTTCCCACATGCCCTACAGTATAAAATATTCTTTAGGCAGCGCTCCATCAATTAGTTTGATGACAGTCATGTGGTTGTTAACCACATGCCCAGCAATAATAATTTCAGGATTATTATCACTTCGGCATTGTTTCCTTTCACTGCGTTCATCTATTCCTGACATATCCTGCAGTTTACTTATCAACAATGCACCTCTACCATAAGCAATATGTATTTTTCACAATATTCGTAGTTTCATATTAACACCGAGGAAAATCATTGTCAATGATTATTTCAAGCCCGAATATAATCAAATATAAGTATAGATCTCATTACTATAAAAGGAAACTGAATATAATGAATTTGACACTTATTCATAGTAATTTATACTTATTCATAATAAATTAAACTTATTCATAATAATCTAAGCTTATCCATACTGAATTAAATTTACTCATAATAATCTAAGTTTATCCATAATGAATTAAACTTATTCATAATAATCTAAACTTATTCATAATAAATTCAAAACATATTTATAGGAAGTTAATCCTTCTCATTTTATATAAATTTAATAATCACTATATTTATTCCATATTGTTACAGCAATATTGTGGAAATTTGCTTTAGAATCCTTTTTTTGCTACTTATATACAAAAAAATCATGTATATTTCGTATTTTTTTCCTATTCACACGTTGATTTTACCTCACCAGGTGTGCTACAATGATAAAGTTGTGTAAAGATAGATTGTCTTTAGAAAGAAGGATTAATTAATGAAACGAGAGGATATACGAAATATTGCCATTATCGCCCATGTCGATCACGGTAAGACTACCTTGGTAGATGAATTATTGAAGCAAAGTGGTACATTTCGATCCAACCAAGCTGTTGTTGAGAGAGTTATGGATTCCAATGCAATTGAACGGGAACGTGGTATTACAATTTTGTCAAAGAATACTGCCGTTCAGTACAACGGATACAAAATTAATATCATAGATACACCTGGTCATGCTGACTTTGGTGGTGAGGTGGAACGAGTACTTAAAATGGTTAATGGAGTTGTCTTGGTTGTAGATGCTTTTGAAGGTCCAATGCCACAGACAAAATTTGTTTTAAAGAAGGCTTTGGATCTTTCTCTGCCGGTTATCGTATGTATCAATAAGATTGACCGTCCAGAAGCTAGACCTGCCGAAGTAGTAGAAGAAACTTTAGAATTACTTTTAGATTTGGATGCTAATGATGAGCAGTTAGATTGCCCATTTGTATTTGCTTCCGCAAAAGCTGGAATCGCATCTCTTTCCCTCGAGGAAGAAGGTACTGATATGATTCCATTATTCGAAACTATTCTTAACTATATTCCAGCTCCAGAGGGTGATCCTGAAAAATCCACCCAGATTCTGATCAGTACGATTGATTATAATGAGTATGTTGGTAGAATCGGTGTTGGTAAAGTTGATAACGGAGTAATTCGTGTAAATCAGGAGGCAGTACTTGTTAATGCACATGAACCTGATACATTTACCAAAGTTAAGATCAATAAACTTTATGAATATGATGGATTAAAGAGAGTTGAAGTGGAGGAATCAAGATTTGGTTCCATCGTTGCAATCTCCGGTATCGCAGATCTTCATATCGGTGATACGATTTGTTCTCCCGAAAATCCGGAACCTATTTTGTTTCAGAAGATTTCCGAGCCTACAATCGCAATGTTCTTTAACGTAAATGATAGTCCTCTTGCAGGTACCGAAGGTAAATTCGTAACTTCAAGACATTTAAGAGAACGTCTTATGCGTGAATTAAATACTGATGTTAGTCTTCGTGTAGAAGAAACTGATACAACTGAAAGCTTCAAAGTATCCGGTAGAGGTGAGCTTCATCTTTCCGTATTAATTGAAAACATGAGACGTGAAGGTTTTGAATTCTCCGTAAGTAAGGCAGAAGTATTATATAAGACCGACGAACATGGCAAAAAGCTTGAGCCGATGGAGCATGCAATGATTGATGTACCAGAAGAATTTGCAGGCAGTGTTATTGAGAAATTAGGACAGCGTAAAGGCGAACTAATTAATATGCATTCCTCAGGATCTGGTCATACTCGTCTTGAATTTGCAATTCCATCCCGTGGACTTATCGGTTATCGTGGTGAATTCATGACTGCTACTAAGGGAAATGGTATCATGAATACATTATTCGATGGTTATGGTCCTTTCAAGGGCGATATCCAATATCGTAAAACTGGAAGTTTAATCGCTTATGAATCTGGCGAAAGTGTTACTTATGGTCTCTACAGTGCACAGGAACGTGGTATTCTCTTCATTCCTGCCGGTATCAAAGTATATTCCGGTATGATTGTTGGACAAAATCCTAAGGCTGAAGATATCGAAGTTAACATCTGTAAGCGTAAACAGCTTACAAATACACGTTCTTCCGGTGCAGATGATTCCTTAAAATTATCTCCTCCGAAAGTATTAAGTTTGGAGCAGGCTCTTGAATTTATCGAAACTGATGAATTACTCGAGGTTACCCCTACTAGCCTTCGTATCAGAAAGAAAATTTTAGATCCTACCGTTCGTATGAGAACAAAAAGAAATAAATTTTCTAAATTATAAAATAACGATAGAATACACATCTCGTGAATCTTCTGTTGTGACAATAAAAAACTATGCCTTGCGGCATAGTTTTTTTGTTCCTACAGGAAACAGTTGAATAAAGTAAACTATAGG
>JBASOB010000081.1:0-6268 GCA_049657865.1 Mobilitalea sp. | reverse complement strand
ATAATATCCTGCCGTGAATAAAACAGTTACTGTCATAAAAACGATTCGGGTAATCGGTCTGTCAAAAAAATGTTCGTATAAAAGTTGAAGTCCTGCTGCCAGAAACGCTCCAAGAAGTACGCTTATCATGAATTTCACATATTCATTACTAAACTCAGCATTGATTGCTATTGCATTGGATATTACAGCTGCCCCGAGCAATACTACGGTAAGAGGAAACCGAATAACAGTATCTACTATTCCTGTCCATCTATCACTAATTCTATTAAGTAGTTTCATAATAACCACCATACCTTTCTCTCAACCTACAAACTTTAGTTTGCAGGTATAAATTTGTGTGAGAAGGTTCTTTCTTCACACTCATTTCATTCTTAATCTTCATCATCTTTAGTTCCATTCTCATATTCCAAGCAAGCTTGAAGTATGTTCTCTACGCTTTTATTATATGATGAACATACTGCTTGTTCATCATCTTCAGCTACGTTCGCATACTTTCAAGCAAGCTTGAAGTATGTTCTCTACGCTCTTATTATACCATAGATAATGCGTTGTGATTACTAATATTCATTCTTGTTATAATTTTTTACATTATACTTATAATTATTGTAATAATATGAAATTAATTTACTGTAAATGATTGTATTTCTTTAAATATTATTTATATATTTTTAATAATTCTACTTTACAAATTCGCTAAGATATGTCAAAATGGTAAAAATCCTAGGAGGTATTACTATGTCATCTAAGAAACAACCTGTCGGCTACTTGCCTGACGAAAGACCCCCGGTCGTGGAATTATTCCTATTCGCATTACAGCAAATTGTTGTAATGTTCCCTGCAACTGTTCTAGTTGCACTTATTACAGGATTCCATGTATCGACAACCATTTTTGCCAGTGGTTTAGCAACTCTCTGCTTTATCTTTATTACAGGTCGTAAGATTCCCCTCTATTACGGTTCAAGTTTTTCCTATATTGCAGCTATCGCTTCTATTATGGCAGCGGAACAGTTTTCAGCATATAGCTTAAACGATAAAATATCAACTGCACAGTTTGGTATCGTAATGTCAGGGTTTGTATCCATCATTGCCGGTATGTTAATTCAACGTTCCGGAAGAAAGACAATTGATAAGGTTCTTCCAGCAACCGTAACCGGAAGCATTGCAATGATTATCGGTTTATCTCTTGCAGCTAATGCAATGGGGAATGCAGCAGCAATTCCTTCCGCTACTGTAGAAGCACAAACAACTCTCGCATCCAGTATGGCATGGATTGTTGCACTTGTTACCTTATTTTCAACAATTTTATATTCTGTATACCTGAAGGGCAAATTATCACAGTTGCCTATTCTTTTTGGCCTTTTTACGGGTTATGCTTGTGCAGCCATCATTGGAGCCATCACAGGCATTCCATTTATCTCGTTCCACGGAGTCGATTCCACAACTCTTTTTGCACTCCCGGTATTTACATTTCCAAAGCCATCTTGGGCAGCTGTAATTGCTATCATGCCTATCGCAATAGCAACGATTCCAGAATCCACCGCTCATGTATATCAGCTTGATATCTATGTAAATGATTTGGCAAAGAAAAAAGGTTCTACCAAAAAATACAATATTGCTGACAAGCTTGGCTTAAATCTAATTGGCGATGGTATTGGTGATATCATATCCGGTTTCATCGGCGGACCTGCAGGAACAAATTATGGTGAGAACATCAGTACCATGGCTATTTCCAAAGTTTTCTCCATTCCTGTTTTAATGACAGCAGCAGTTTTAACAATGTTCATTTCTTGCTTTACACCATTAATTAATGTAGTATATTCCATTCCATCTTCTGTTATTGGAGGTCTTTCCATTTACCTATATGGTGTTATCGCAGCACAGGGTATTACGATTATGATGGACCGAAAAGTAGATATGTTTAAATCCAAGAACTTAGCTGTAATCGCAATCATCTTGATTATTGGTCTAGGCGGAAGTTATGGTTTTGCTGGAAATGGTATGATTCCTATGTTCGGCAAAGAATTCCCTGCACTTGCTTCTGCAGCTGTTGTAGGTATCGTACTTAATCTGGTTCTTAATATCGGAAACAAAGAGGAAGACATAACACTTACAGCCGAATAATATTTCATGTTTTATTTGTTAAAAAACAACAAAATAGGGATGGTCTGATTTCTGACCTTGTGATATACCGTTTAAGCAATTCAAACTGTATATCACAAGGGAGAGCATTCAGATCATCCCATTTTTATTCTCCTTTTAATATTTTATCCTTTGTTTACTGCTTTCACAGGACGTGCTTCAATATAACCGCGGTAGCCCATAGGTGCTAATTGAAATCTCGGCGCAGCCTCCATATCCCATTGGTATCCGTATATTTCAGGATTGAACTTTTCAATATGTTCCCATACCATACCAATTTCCGTCATAAAATCATCATCATTATAAGGTTCTCCTTGAAATATCATCAGTTTACAGGGTGGCAATTCAATCAGTTCATATCCTTCCGGAACAGTTTTATCATAAGTCAGGGGTACTTCCACACCCTGTACATACTTTGAAGTTCCTTCTTTTATTAGATGTTTCGGCAGCCACATACCAATCGGTTCATATAATGCTTCTTTGACGCTGGTTAATACTGGCCAGATATCACATCCTACTTCTTCGCAGTATTCAAAATATTCTGTTGCCTCGATTCCTCTTTTTAGCAGTACTTTTCTTGCTGGTCGCTCAATCACCTGGACAAATACAGATTTCATATTCTTACTTTCGCTCATACTCTTATCCTCCTTATGAATAGCTCGGTAAAGGTCGTAAAATTTTTGTGGGAAAAACAGCTGAATTGGTGGTGTCAGTTTGCTGTAACGGTAGGGTGAAATCCCGAATTCCTTAGAAAATGCTCTTGTAAATCCTTCCTGCGAATCAAAAACAAAATCGAAGGCAACATCAATTATCCTTGTATCTGTATCGCGAAGAATCAATGCAGCTGATGTAAGGCGCAGACTCCGAATATATTCAAAAGGTGTTCTGCCCGTTACTTCTTTAAACATTCTCGCCGTATGCCACGGTGAATACCCTACAGCATTTGCTAATTCTTTCAGAGTCATACTTTCGCACACATTCGCTTCTATATAATCCTGAAGTTTTTGAACCACAATCGCTGTTTCTTTTTCACTCATTTCCACACCTCCTAAGCAAAGTATAATATAAATCCAAGAAGACTTCTTGACTGTAATTGCTATCTTAATACCACATTATTCCTTTTATAATTTATCATTGATAATGATATGCCTTATCCATGGTTATATTCGAATAATAAACCAGACCTAAATGCCAGGCAAAAAGCCAACATTCAGGTCTGGTTTCTATCGTATCATTTATTGATTATGCTTCTGCTTCTTCTTCCTTCGCATTCTCGTCAATTACTTTCTGCTGTATATCGGAAGGTGCCTGCTCATAACGGCTAAATTCATAGGAGAATTCTCCGATGCCTCCGGCCATAGAGCGTAAATCGGTTGAATAGCCATATAATTCCGACATAGGAATATCAGAAACAATTTCCTGCTTTCCTCCGGCAATCGGATTCATTCCGAGCACTCTGCCGCGGCGTTTATTCAAATCGCCCATAACATCACCGGTAAACTTATCAGGAACCACTACTTTAAGGGATGCAATCGGCTCAAGAAGAACCGGAGAAGCTTCCATAAATCCTTGTTTAAAAGCCTGGACCGTAGCCATTCTAAAAGCCATTTCAGATGAGTCAACCGGATGGTAAGATCCATCCACCAACGTTGCTTTTAATCCGACAACTGGATATCCTGCTAATGGTCCTTTTATTACACAATCCGCAATTCCCTTCTCAACAGCCGGGAAGTAGTTACGAGGAACTGATCCACCAAATACCTTTTCTTCAAATACATATGCTTTTTCAATTTCACCGGAAGGCTCAAACTCAATATGAACATCACCGTACTGACCGTGTCCACCCGATTGTTTCTTGTGTTTTCCTTGTACCCTTACCTTCTTACGGATTGTTTCACGATATTGAATTCTTGGTTTCATCATATATATTTCAACTTTGTATTTACTGAATAACTTGCATACCGTAACTTCTAACTGCTGATCACCAATCCCGTATAATAAGGTCTGACGATTCTCTTTATCATTCACCATCTTAAGGGTTAGGTCCTCATCCATTAGTTTTCCCAATGCCTGAGATACTTTATCATCGTCCCCTTTATTCTTGGTTTTAAATCTTTGATAGGTATAAGGGGTAGATACTTGAATTCGGTCATAAATAATCGGATTTGCTTTCGTAGAAAGTGTATCGCCGGTTGAGGTATCCGTTAATTTGCCAAGTGCTCCGATATCGCCCGCATGGAGCTCTGTAACCTCAATCTGTTCCTTGCCTCTTAATACATAAAGCCGATTCACTTTCTCCTCTGATTCCTTATTGGCATTGTATATTATTGAATCCGATCTAATAACTCCGGAACACACTTTAAATAAAGAGAACTTGCCAATAAAAGGATCTGCAATCGTCTTAAAGATTCTTGCCGAGAAAGATTTTGTCTCATCACAGGTAACTTCAACTTCCGCATCCGTCTTAGGATTCTTGCCCTTAATACTTGACTTGGTTGGATCCGGAAAATACTTCTCAATTGCCTGAAGCAGCATCGTAGTACCCTGTGCATTCACGCCTGAACCCATAAGAACCGGTACCATACTACCATCTATCACATTATTTCTAAGTGCTAGAGAAATTTCCTGTTGTGTAAACTCTTCACCTGCGAAATACTTATCCATTAATTCTTCGCTTGTTTCAGCTACTGCATCCAGTAAAGTTTCTCTGAACTTCGAAAGATTTTCTTGTGTGTAATCTGGGATTTCGCATTCTTCATAATCACTTGCAGTTGTAAATCGTCTGCCTTCCATTTTAACGACATTAACGAATCCCACGAATTTTTCATTTTCACGAATCGGAACATGTAAGGGAGCAATCTTTTTGCCATAAAGATTGGTTAATTCCTCCACTACTTCACGGTAACTTGCATTATCATCATCCATATCTGTTATAAAAAACATTCTTGGCAAATTAAATCTATCACAATATTCCCAAGCTTTTATCGTACCAACTTCTACTCCGGCTTTTGCAGATACTACGATGATTGCTGCATCGGCAGCAACCAGTGCTTCTTCAATTTCGCCTACGAAATCAAAATATCCCGGAGTGTCTAAAAAATTAATCTTTATATCTTCAAAAATGATAGGTACTACTGTCGTGCTGATAGAGAACAGCCTTTTCTGCTCTTCTTTATCATAATCACTAATTGTATTTCCCTCTTCCACTCTTCCTTGACGCTTGAGTATACCCGTTGTGTACGCTATGGCTTCGACTAAAGTAGTCTTACCACAGCTACCGTGGCCTAACAGAACAACATTGCGAATCTTTTCCGAAGTGTAAACATTCATATGATTTCCTCCAATACGTAAATTGTAGTAAGTAGTAGGATAATACGAAAACACGGAGCAAAATAACGGAAGCTGTAAGCATTTTGGATTTAATACAATGTATATTCTTCGGTAAAAATTGCTAATTATACATTGTTAACAAGATAAATTGCTACATCAATCCACTCGTTATATAATTAATACACTCCTAGTAATCACCCATTAATACCTCTTAGTATATTTTACTAGAGTTAGGGGTTTTTTACAATAGTTTTGTGTAATTTTAAACAATCTAGTTTCTTTCGCACTTTAAACCGTAACGCTTTAAAGTAATAGAGTATTGACACTGTAAAACAAATAGCTTATAATAGCAAAAATGAGAAAAGATATCGAAAGGAAGTATAAAAATGATTATAGTAATGAAGCCTCAGGCAAAACAGGAATCCATTGAACGTATTAAATATGTGATAGAATCACATGGTTTAGATGCCCATATCTCAACAGGTAAAGAGGTCACCATCATTGGTGTTGTCGGCGATAAATCCAGCCTTCAAGATCAGAATTTGGAACTTTATGAAGATGTTGATAAAATAGTTGCAGTTACTGAAAGTTATAAACTTGCCAACAAAAAGTTTCATCCAGAACCTACCAAAGTTAAGGTTGGAAATATCACGATCGGTGGTGGCAGTTTTATTATCATGTCCGGTCCTTGTGCGGTAGAAAGCAGAGAACAGCTCCTGATTACTGCTCATGCAATTAAAAAAGCCGGTGCTCAGATTCTCCGAGGCGGTGCTTATAAACCAAGAACATCCCCTTATGC
>JBASOB010000080.1:0-8976 GCA_049657865.1 Mobilitalea sp. | reverse complement strand
ACTATATACTCATCTGTTCTTCCTCGGTAACTTTCTATTTCAATTAGCAATGCTTCAAAGTATTTCCGTTTTGTATCATCGTCAGCTGCAGCAGATAGAAAGTCACAATAATCACATTTTTTTATGCAGAAGGGAATATGAATATATATTCCAATCTCTCGCAGTGTAGCAGCATCACTATTTTGAATCTTCAATGTTTGATTATCCATTCATTACTCTCCTTACGATAAGAAAAGCTGCTCAGTCCCCTGCAATAAGTAAAAATGGGTGCTTATTCTGCAGCATTGCAGCATAATCAATCATTTTACTAATAGTAGCATGAACTTGAAACAGCTTTTCGTTAAATATAATTATTATCCTTCTGTTAACTTAACGACCATATAACAAAAATCCCTCAAACGGGTAAAAACATCTTAATCCTCATCCAACTTAAGTACACTCATAAAGGCTTTCTGAGGAATTTCTACGTTACCAACCAAACGCATTCTCTTCTTACCTTCCTTCTGTTTCTCAAGGAGTTTCTTCTTACGGGTAATATCACCACCATAGCATTTAGCAAGGACATCTTTTCTCATCGCCTTTACTGTTTCTCTGGCAATTACCTTACTTCCGATTGCAGCTTGAATTGGAATTTCAAACATCTGACGTGGAATTTCATCCTTCAGTCTCTCGCACATTCTTCTGCCTCGTTCGTAAGAACTTTCTGCGTGTACGATAAAGGTTAAGGCATCGACTTCCTCTCTATTAATAAGGATATCAAGTTTCACAAGCTCTGATCGTACATATCCCTTCAATTCATAATCAAAGGAAGCATATCCTTTCGATCTGGATTTCAATGCATCAAAGAAATCGTATATAATCTCATTCAATGGCAGCTCATATTTCAAGAGAGCTCTTGTTGTTTCCATGTATTCCATGCCAAGATATACGCCACGTCGTTCCTGACAAAGTTTCATGATAGAACCGACATATTCTGTAGTCACCATAATCTCAGCGGATACAATAGGTTCTTCCATAAAATCGATTTCGGCGGGATCTGGAAGATTCGTCGGATTGGTAATATCGACCACCTCACCGTTAAGTTTATGAACTTTATAAATAACACTTGGTGCTGTAGTAACCAGATCAAGGTTGTATTCACGTTCAAGTCGTTCCTGTATAATTTCCAAATGTAATAAACCTAAAAATCCGCAGCGGAAACCAAAGCCTAATGCAATCGATGTTTCTGGTTCATATTGAAGGGATGCATCATTTAGCTGAAGCTTTTCTAACGCATCACGTAAATCCGGATATTTAGCTCCATCAGCAGGATACATTCCACAATATACCATTGGACGGACTTTTTTATAGCCAGGTAAAGCTTCCGCACAGGGGTTCTTATTATCGGTAACCGTATCTCCTACATGGGTATCTTTTACATTCTTTAAACTTGCAGTGATATATCCAACCATACCTGCAGTAAGTTCATCGGTAGGTATAAACACTCCCGGCCCAAAGGTACCAAGTTCAACAACTTCTGCAACTGCTCCGGTAGCCATCATTTTAATCTCAGTTCCTTTTTGTACACGGCCTTCTTTGATTCTACAGAATATAATGACCCCTTTATAAGAGTCATACTTGGAATCGAAAATCAATGCCTGCAGAGGTGCATTCACATCGCCTGTAGGAGGAGATATTTTTGTAACTATCTGTTCTAATACTGCTTCAATATTAATTCCCATTTTAGCAGAAATCAGAGGTGCTTCGTGTGCTTCAAGCCCAATCACATCCTCGATTTCAGCAACGACGCGAAGTGGATCGGCGCTTGGAAGGTCAATTTTATTAATTACGGGCATAATATCCAAATTATGCTCTAAAGCCAAATATACATTCGCTAAAGTCTGTGCTTCGATTCCCTGTGCAGCATCTACTACTAAAATTGCTCCTTCACAGGCTGCCAGACTTCGTGATACTTCATAATTAAAATCGACATGTCCAGGGGTATCAATCAGATTGAAAATGTATTCTTCGCCATTCTTTGCCTTATATACCGTACGAACTGTCTGTGCTTTAATTGTAATTCCTCTTTCGCGCTCTAAATCCATATTATCAAGAACCTGTGCCTGCATCTCGCGGTTGGTTAATAATCCCGTCAACTCAATAATACGGTCCGCCAAGGTAGATTTGCCATGATCTATATGTGCTATTATGCAAAAATTTCTTATTTTACTTTGATCTTGGGACATATGATTCCTCCTGATGATATAACTGCTTATCTCGGTTATTATATCATACCGTTCCTTCAGATACAAGAATAATGAATGTAGAGAAATAAAGCTTATTTTATATTTAATTGTAAAAATGTATTGACAGAATGATTTACTTAGAATATTATGTAATAGTATGTTTCCATTATAACGTCCGTGTCCGGATTTAATGAAACAAAGTATTAAAACAACCAAATCCTTGTTAACGTCTCACTCTCAATTAGATGTTCTTGGCAAAAGAGGCTGTAATGAGATTGTATGCTAAGGCAGCAACTCATATAAACAAAAAATATTTGGAGGTGTACAAATTGGCAAACATAAAATCTGCAAAGAAAAGAATTCTTGTTAATCAGACAAAAGCTGACAGAAACAAAACTATTAAGTCTAAAGTAAAGACATTGATTAAGAAAGTAGATGCTGCTGTTGCTGCTAGCGATTTAGAAGTTGCTAAAACTTGTTTAGTTGAAGCTGTTACTGAAATCGATAAAGCTTGTTCAAAAGGCGTTTATCATAAAAATACCGCTTCTAGAAAAGTAGCTCGTTTAACAAAAGCTGTCAATACTATTGCATAATTAATAAAATGCAAAGGCTGTCCATTATGGACAGCCTTTTTTATGTGGATCTGTAATTAACATGTCTCAGTAAAATCAATAAATTCCCTTACGTTGAATATTAATATAATTAAGTATTAAGTCAACTGCTTCCAATCTTGTAACGTTATTTTTAGGATTAAATTTATTGTTTTCATCTGCGCTCATGATACCATATCCTTTTGCAAGTGCTACTGCTCCAAGATATGCTTTATCAATACTACTTTCATCTGCATAACCGGTTGTATAGATGCCAGTCAGTTTTGATACTTTCTCAAGTCCAAGACGATTAATGAAGGAGGCTGCTATTTCTTCTCTGGTTATTACTTTGCTTTCGTCAGTAATCTCTTCCGAAGTGTAACCCCAGCCGATATTTTGAAGTAACGTTTCTATTTCACTTAGCGTAATTGCTTTCTCAGGATAGAAATAATCTCCATCAAATCCAATATTCATATCTGCTAACAATAAGATATTCCTGTTTTCTTTGGTATCTGCTACGTCTAAATAGTTAAATGGTTTCTTTGCCGTATATACTTCGCCGCTGCTATCTAACTGTTCTCCGGTAAATGGTGAAATGTCAGAAGGTAAAATGTCCGGGCGGTATACTAATCTAATTTCATATTTTACAGAAGAAGCATCTGATTCATTATATACAGCTTCTGTGGTATTAATTGTATCATCTGCACTAATTTGATTGATTGTATTGATTTCATATTTTAATTCATAACCGTCTTTACCTAAATAATAATCCAATGCAGCTTCTGGTGTGATTACGCCTTTCGTGGATTCAAATTCAACATTCTCATCCCAATTATAACCAAAGGAATAAATTTTGCCAGTAACACCGTCTACAGAGCCATAGATAGAATTATAAGGATATTCAATATTTTCATTCACTCTATTATAAGTGTAACTGTATCCACCATAAACAGGTTTTTCACCCTTATAGTATGCAATGTAATCATTATTTTCATCTGCTAAAACAGATTGTGAAAATTTTGATTTTATCTGAGCATTTAAAAACTTCTCAAGAATAGTTTTTCCTTCTTTTTTGGTATATGGAATCTTAACACTAGACCATTTACCAGTAACTTCATTATAGTAATTATTTACGCTTGCATAAAAGCTTAGCAACTTACCTGTTTTCGCATCCACTGAAGCATAAGCACTTGCTCTGTAAGTATCCGTGTCTTTTTCATAGTCAATAGCTTTTGGATCGGATAAGGAAATATTCCATACATAAGAAGTACTTCCATCACTAGCAGTTAATTTACTTAAAGTTGCTGAATAAGACTTCAGCGTCTTTTCAAGGTAGAGAGACTTATTATCTGTTACTTTAGCAATTGCCTGCTTTTTCGTAATCAAAGTCTTAAGTTCTTCGATTTTTGCAATCTCTTCTTCGGTAAGTGTGATAGCTCCAGAATTACTTGATTCTGCTGCTGCTTCGTCCTTGGAGGACGAATTGCCATACCCGGTGTCTGTATTACTCCACTCGGATTTTGTCAAATACACATCACCAGTTTTAGCATCAATAGAAATATAGCTCTCTGTCGGTTCGTATGCTAAATAAGCTTTAATAGTATCATTGGAATTTGAAGTTTTCGAGTCATAAATAATCATATGATCCGTACGATAAACTAATTTCATCTTCATATTCTTATTGATTAATGCGGTTGCTTCTTCTTTCGTAATTTTAATCGTTGAGGATGGAACGGTCACATCATACAGCCAATTAATAGCAGCCTGCGTTACCTTTCCCGTCACACTATTCACATGGATCGTAACAGTGTTATCTGGGAATTCAACCCCATTCTTTTTTCTTTGGTAACTGTAAACATAATTTCCATCATAAATGCTGTCATAGGTAACATCCAGGTAGTCAAGTTGGAATCTTACCTCAGGTGCAATAAGTTCAATGAAATCATCTGCAACAGATTTCAATTCAGTTTTTCTAAAAGTTGGTATTCCACTAGTTTCAGAGGTATTCATATACTTATAATAATAAGTGATATGATTGTCTTCGTCACAGTTTACTTGAATCAAATCATCCGTTGCAGGATTAGTCCAAGTTAATGTCCAATAAGAATCTGAATAGCTGCTGGCATCATTAAAATAGAAATTAAATTCTGAGTACTCAGCTGCAATCGTAATCTTAGCTTTAACAGCTTTGATAGCTGCCTCCAGTCCTTGATTAGATGGGTCCGTTGTAGCTTTTGAAGGCTCTGCAATGATTGTTTCAACTCCTGCATCTTTAGCAACACTCGTCGTAGCTGCATAACTTAAATTAGGTACGAACGATGTGAATATGATACCGGTTAATAATAACGTAAAAAGTCTTTTCATAATTTTACCCCTTTCATAAAATATCATTTTTTGTATTTCACTCATTAGACGATAGGTAGCTTAGTGCGGTTTCATATTCTGGAAATATTTCTTCACAATATCATCACAAAAAAACTTAAACAAAATTTCCATACATGGAATTTCATTTAAGTCTCTTTTCTGTAACGGATGAGGTGGGATTCGAACCCACGTACCCCGGAGGATAACCGCATTTCGAGTGCGGGCCGTTATGACCACTTCGATACTCATCCAACTATATAATTACGATGCAAAAGGATAAGAACAATCCTCCCAATTTATAATCAGTTTCATAATAATGAATTAGGGGTCTTATCTTTTGTATCGGGATTAACCATACTATTTTTTGCTAAAGGTAACAATGAATAATTCGACTCCGATTTTCTCAATCATAAGGCCGGTTTTTACTTGTTCTTCAATTAATGTACCAAATTCTAATGCTTCCATTAATCGCTTTGAAGTAAAATTCTTCGCTTGTCCTAGATATTTACTTACTGCAAAAGGTGGTATTCCAACCTTTTCACTAATACCTGTTCCAGCAAAACCATGTAATTGTAAATCTTTAGTCTGTAGTAAAATATTAAAATGCCTGGTAATAAGATATAAAATCGACATCGGCTTCTCTCTTAAAGAAAGGAGATCATAATATAGTTCTAATGCCTTACTCTGCTGCTTACTGCCAATAGCATCAATCATCTGAAAGATTTTACCGGTAATCTGAATTGTGACAATTTCATCAATATCTTCTTTTGTAACAACATCCCGTCCGTAGGTAAAAGTAATAATTTTTTCTACTTCATTACAGATGTTCGTCATATCAGTACCTGTTTTATCAATTAGATAGAGAATTGAAGTTTCTGCAATTCGTTTTCCTTCTTGGTTAAAGATGGAGGCAACAAACAACTTCAAATTTTGTTCATCAAGTCCATTCATCTCTGAGATGGTACCACGATCTTTCATAAGCTTAAATAATTTATTCCGTTTATCAATCTCGGTTTCCACAAAAATAATAATTGTACTTTCCGGTATCACAGCCAGTAATTCACTGAATTCGTTGGAAGTTTTAAACAATCCGCTATTTTCAATGATAATTAGTCTCTTCTCACTAAAAAAAGGTAATGTCTGTGCAATTTCTGAAACTTTTCTCGGTTCCACGTTTTTCCCTTCAAAAAAGGAATAATTCATGTCATCATCCTGTAGAATGGCATTTCTTAATTTATCGCGATAGAGTTTCTTCAAATAATCTTCACTACCATACAAAAGATAAAACTGCTTAAATTCTCCGGTTTTAATATGCTCTTTAATAACCTTCATAATGAATATTACTCCCGTCTTTTCAGAACATTATCTATTCTACATAATTTACAAACAAAAAGCAAGCAATAAAATGGAATTATTACTCAATAGTTCCAAATCGAGACAAAGGCTTAATTCTAAAAATAACCTTACCACCTATGTTTTCTTTCTTCACATTACCTACTCCTGTAACACCGCCCATACGGCTGTCCTTACTTATATTTCTATTGTCACCCAGAACAAAATATTCATCATCCGCCAATGTAATTAGATCCGCTGCACGCCCCGGATCTTCAATTGGCTCCAGTCCATAATCTTCTTCAAGTATTTCACCATTAATATAGATATCACTACCAATTATCTGTACCGTCTCTCCCGGTAGTCCTATAATTCTTTTTACATAATAATCATCATTTTCTCTTCCATGAGGATAAAAAACAATAATATCAAAACGATCCAACGCATTGATACGACAAGATATCTTTTCCACATAAAGATGCTCTTCGTCAAGCAGTGTATTTGCCATAGAATCCCCATCGACAATCGTTCTCTGAAGTACAAAATTAGGAATTATATAGAGACATACAATTATTATTACAGCATAAAAAATAAGATCATTGATAATGCCCTTTGCATTGCTTTTCGTTTTCAGCTTAGGTTCATCCTGCTCAGTCGCATCATAAGGATCTTCAAGTTCAAAATCGTCTTTCTCTAACAACCCATCGTTGAGGTCGGAATCACTCTTCCTTAAAATTCCGGAATAATTCTTTATCACATCTTCTGATTCAGCATTTCCCTCTGGTTTAAGCGACATGTTCAACTTCCTTCCGTTACCATAAATAATGGTCTATACACGTTAAAACACTTTCATACATATGCATATGAAAGTGCTGATGAAATTGTTATGAACGATAACTTAAAATTTTAAAGCTTCTGTTTCTTCGTCATCGCCAATAATCTTAACCTTAGAACGATATACTTCTTCTACAGCAATTGATAATGGCTTTGGAAAAGGAACTTGAACTAGTGGATCAGCTCCGTCAATAATTTGTCTCGCACGTCTGGAAGTTGCAATGACGATAGAATATCTACTATTTACAACAGGTTGTTCACCAGGTTCTACCTCACTATTAACTACTCTCATTAAATCTGTATATGATGGATGCAACATACTTATTTCTCCTTCCGTAATGCAATTTATTATAGTATAACATAAAAAACTCTTTTAATTGTAGGATAAAACTTCTATTCCTACACTATTCAGCAGTAGAATTATCTTGGGAATCTGCCATTTCCTTTAAATTCACTCTACCAGCTATTGTTTCTGGAAGTAAAGAAGATAATACCAAATGTCCACTTTCCATAACAATTACTGCTTTTGTTTTTCTTCCACAGGTAGCATCAATAGCAATTCCGCTATCTTTTGCAGTCTGCACCAGACGCTTAATGGGAGCAGCCTCCGGACTAATAATGCTTATAATTTTATTGGAATTTACCACATTGCCAAATCCCACATTAATTAACTTATTCAAAGTAATTCCTCGTTTCAAAAGTTCTATTCGATATTTTGAATCTGTTCTCTTACTTTTTCAATTTCAGTTTTTAAATCAATTGCTCTATTGGTAACTTCAAGATCATTTGCTTTCGATAAAATCGTATTAGCTTCACGATTCATCTCTTGTGCAATAAAATCAAGTTTTCTACCTACATTTTCACTTTCATTTAAAGCATCTTTCATATTAAGAATATGGCTTCTAAGTCGAACGCTCTCTTCATCTACACAAATCTTATCTGCAAATATAGTGATTTCAGTTACTAAAATACTTTCTTCTACTTTCGTATCTCCAAGAAGTTCAACAACTTTATTCATTAATTTATTTCGGTATTCTGCAACAATTTCAGGAGATCTCGATTCAATAAAATCAACCAGCATAAGCATTCCATCTAACTTAGCAATGATATCCAGCTTTAAGTTTTCACCTTCTGCGATACGAGTTTCTACGAAACGGGTTGACGCTGTTCTAATCGCTTGATCTACCAATTCCCATAATTCTTTTTCATCAATTGTCTGCTCTTCCAGAGTAAACACTTCCGGATACCTAGAAAGTGCTGATACACGAATATCATTCTCTAGACCAAATTCTTCACTCATCTTTTGAAGATTTGTATAATATTCTTTTGCCAGATCAGCATTATACTTTACACATACATTATTCTCAGTATAGTCTTCGTAAGTAATATAGATATCGACCTTGCCTCTTCCGATATATTGTTTTAATACATTGCGAATACCGGCTTCAAAAAAACTTAGTTTTTTTGGCATTTTAATAGACAAGTCGCAATATCTATGATTGACTGCTTTCATCTCAACCGTAATTTTGCGATCCACTTCGGCTATCTCACAGCGCCCAAAGCCTGTCATACTTTTCAACATAAATACACACTCTTTCGTAATCAGTAATTACGGCGTAATTCACCACCAT
>JBASOB010000079.1:0-3362 GCA_049657865.1 Mobilitalea sp. | reverse complement strand
ATGTTACACTTAACACTACTGAATATGCATTTTTCGAAGAAGGTTTATAATTCTTCGCAGGATGCAGGCATGTAATCTGTAGCTCGTCGTCTTGTATTACGTCTCCTTCTTTTACATATTTCAATTGGATACCTTTCTCTGCTGCTAGAGTTTCCAATGCAATATATTCCTCATCTTTCGTTTGAAGATATGGAAGTATCAGATTATTTATCTTAATCTTCTCCTTCTCTATCAATTCAAGAACTCCACTGATATGGTCGGTATCCGTATGCGTTATTATCACATAATCTATTTCTCCGGTTCCCTGCGACAATAGAAATGGCTGAATTCGGTAAGTCCCTACTTTTCCCGCGTCAGAACTTCCCCCATCAATAAGATAGGTCATATTATGATCGCTTTCCATATAAATTGACTCTCCCTGTCCCACTGAAAGCATGGTAATCTCTAGACCAACATTTCTTTTTGGTATAAATAATGCAAGAAGTGACAGCAGCAGAATTAATATACTCCATTTAGACTTATATTTTTTTACTACTGCAACAAATAAAATCAGCAGGACCAGATACAGCATTAGTACCAGGAAAGATGGTTTTCCTACTGTGATTAAATTTCCTGGTATTTGGCTTCCCATACTGCAGATCCACTCATATAATTTCAGAATATAGTTTGCTCCACCAATCAGAAAGATACCTAAGGGCAGGCAAACAGTGCCTACTGCTCCGGCAATAAGGGAGGAAATCATGAGCACCGTTACCCCTGGAAGAACTGCTATGTTAATGAATAAGCTATAAGTTGGGAATTGATAGAAAAAGAATAATACGAAAGGCGCTGTTGTAACCTGCGCACTGATGCTAATCATCAGGGATTTCATCAGAGGATTTTCAGAAGGGAAGATTCTTCTCAGCTCCGTATAGACAACTGATATCCCAAGAACTGCGGCATACGACAGGAGAAATCCTGCACTGCATATCTGAAGTGGATTTTGAAGAAGGATGAGAAAGGCGCTGAGCGCAATTGCTGAAAGCATATCATATGTTTTACCAAAGATAGCAGATAACATCATTACAGTCATCATCATAACAGCACGATTCGTTGACACACTGAAGTCCGTCAGTACTCCGTAACTATAGATAAATACGATTGAGAACAGCGTTGCCATAAGTATCGGAACTCGAAGCCTCTTCAGTATTTGAAATACCATCATTCCAATTAAAGATACATGAAGTCCTGAGATTGCAAGTACATGGGATATTCCATTTTCCTGATACAAATCTTTGATTTCTTCATCCAGCAGATACTTTTCACCTAGTAACATCGCAATCAACGTGCCGGATTCCTTACTTGAAAGTATTGTACTATATACCTTGATTAGTTTATTTTTGATATTATCTAGGAAAGCTTGATACTTAGAATAGGAGGAGTCGGTTATGATAATATCTTCGGCCTCCATTTTAAAATCAATATTTTCAACTTGGTAATATAACTTTTCATTGAATTGGCCCGGATTTTGGGCAGAAGAGAATTTTTCAAGAGTACCTTCCACTGTTATTTGGTTCCCTACAAGATAAATCTCAGAATTGGTACAGTATACTATTACATTTTCGCTTCTCCCTAGGTTTCTCCCATCAATTGAGACGATATCATCCGCGACATAAAGTGCTCTGCCCCATTCCTTCTCAACAATCATATCAATTCTTCCACTTAGGGTGCAGAAGACCTCTTCTTCAAAGCTCTGTGCGATCTCAGGTTCTTTCAGTTGTCCCTTCATTGCACTGAATGCAAGCAGCATGATAAAAGGCAGAATCCATAGGAAACCGTCTCTTTTATTAATTATTTCTTTAGGAAAATGGAACATCAGAAAATATACAGTCAGAAATATAAGAAGCACTAAGATTATTACGAAAATTACAGATATGTTTTGCCAACCCAGATACATGCCGGTAAGATAAGCCCCCAGAATCCAGACTAATGGCCGCTTAATCACATTAACATTCCCCCTTTTTACAGAGTAAGATTTCAGAAGTGTAGATATTCATCCTATTACATAACTAGATTAAATACAGAAAAAGTTCATCTACTTTAGTGCTTTGACAATTACAGAAAAGTTCATATACTTTAGTTTTTTAATTAATACTGAAAAATTTATATTTTAGCGCTTTGATTAATATAGAAAAAATTCATATACTTTAGTACTTTAATTAATACAGAAAAAGTTCATATACTTTAATTCTTTAATTAATACTGAAAAAGTTTATATATTTTAGCGCTTTGATTAATATAGAAAAAAATATATACTTGTTGTACTTTGACAAATACAGAAAATTCATATACTTTAGCACTTTGAATAATATTCTATCAACAAGAACACAAGAAAGCCTTTATGAATCAAACGAATTAATGATTTTTACTTCATCACTATTTCCTATCAATTCTCGATCATATAAGGCTTTCTTATTTACTTTGTTTCCTCAATTAATTCCAGATTACGTTCAAAGAATCCGTCGAATTCAATATTTTCTCTATAGGATTCTTGTACTTTACCATTAATTTTGAATTGCACTTTATTTATCTTCATATTTGGTAATTCAACCAAAGAATTCACGATCGAATAAATCGGAATATCATCAGAAATATCGGTAAGCTGTTCCAAAAACTTTTCATTGAAATCAACATAACATATTCCGTCTTTCGTATTTACATCCAGCAGTACCGTTCCTTCCGGAATTGTATCATACATACCTGTCGCCGTAGGTCCATTAATCAATTTGTTAATTACTAATTCTTCTATGGTTCCAGTTCCGTTATAATAGATGTCCGTAGAATATTCAACTAATCCATCACCAGCTTTATTCGCAAAGTATAGCTTCACCTGATAGTCCGTCTCAGACCCTATGGTATCAATAAAATCCTCCTCATTCATAAAGCCTACCACGTTACCGCTTGAGTCTACCAATCGCTGTTCATTTATGGTAAAAACAATATATTCTACCCCAGATATCTGCGTTAATGTTTTTACAATTGCAGCACGGCAAAGTGTTTCCTTATATCCGGTAAGATCATTATAAGTTAAAGCAAAATCAATGGTTAAATCTCCATCTTCCGTAAAAGAATAATTATTCACTACGACTTTATCCGTCAGCGCGCTCTTATATAGTACGTCGGTAGGATTCCCTTTCAACTTTTTCAAAAGTTCTTCTATCTGCTGCTCTTTTGTTGTTCCTTGTGGAAGATAACTTTCGCTGACAATTTCCGAAGATTTTGTATCAATATAATAAATATCAACTTTTGAGGCATCCTCTGTATCACTGCCATTATCCTTACTATTACAGCCATTCATTAGCAACACCATTAGAAGTATCATC
>JBASOB010000078.1:0-3150 GCA_049657865.1 Mobilitalea sp. | reverse complement strand
AAATGTCTCTGAATAATACAGAACATCATAATCTTCTATATCCGTGTAGGTACATTTAATTCCGTTCTTATAATAGGTTGCGTTTACAGTGTTAAAAGATATTTCCTGTTTCCAGTTGCCATCTACGATCACAGGACCTTCGATGTCTGAATTCATAAGAGACAGATAATCTATTTCTCCGTTTGAATCCAAGGTATAACCCAAGGTTTCTGCATAGATTTTACTATCCTTCGTGGTAGCCTTCAGTGTATTGTAGAATAAGTTCACACAGTTATCATAATCTAAGACTGCTGTCTTTTTTGATACTGTAATATTTGTATTCAGTCCCTTAGAAATATAAAGAGCCATTTTATTAGCTGCCGTATTACCGGTGAAATCGCTGTCGGTATATCCTAGCAGCTTTAATACTCCATTTACCGCTTCGAGTAATGTGACTCCTTGATTCGGTTTAAAACTTCCGTTCAAATAACCGTACATCCACCCGTTTGATATTGCCGTCTTAATATATCCGGCTGCCCAATATTTCTTCGAAACGTCACTGAACAACGATACATTACTAGAAATAGCTGTAATGTCCTTCAAAGAGGACATGTTAACGAGAAGTTGGGCATACTGGCTTCTTGTAATTTTCTCTGTTGTTTCACTAATGTCACCCTTATCTGTAGTCATGATGCCTAATGCTTCCATTATCTTAGGTGCATTACTTGTTGCTGCGTATGCTTTTTGTGTTCCCGCTGCCGATATGCCAAACGGTAATAGAATTGTCAATGCTAATAAAACGGCTATCATTCTTCGCATATACTATCTCCTTCTTTTTGAGGTAAATACTGTGTTTCTACTATCAATTTTAATTGGAATTCGTGAACTTTTTGTGTGGTAAATATGATAATTCTATATCCAAAGTATGAAATGTAGGTATTTCGATGGATAATTGTACAAAAAGAGCCTGTAATTGCTTACAGACTCCCTTATAAATTCAACTTTCACTCAATTGATTGCTCTTCACTCCAGGCACTGGGAATCACTGATGATAGTCTGCCTAGTGCGTTCTATTGAAGATCTTTTATAAAATACTCTCTAAAACTCTATGAATTTGGCCTGTACATCACTAATACCGTTTAAAGCTTCCTGCATTTCCTTAATCTCTTCGTCTTTGCCAAACAACTGCATAATAATGATTCCATCTGTAGCACATGACGATTCACTGGTTTCGTGAAATCCGATCCTGGTTTTAATATTGCAGCCGTATTTTGTCAGAACTTCTTGTACCTGCCCTGCACGGGTTGATCTTGCAGCAATTCTAACTGCCATCAAAGAATTGTTCATCCTTACACTACCTCCTTAAACATAATCGGTTTTGTTGATTGTGGTATCAAGATCAAATATAAATTCCTGATCTTTTGCTACGCTCATAAACTTTCTCACTACATTCTTATTATAACATGAACAAATGAAAAGATACTAAGGAATTGTTCTAAATCTTTAGGATATCTGCACTATTATAGTATTTTCATAAAATAACAGATTAAATATAACAGGAACAGATGAACCGGATAAAATAAATAGAATACATACTTAAGATTTATTCCGCGTTTCCCATTATAAAGATATGCCGGTATTAAGGTAAAGAAGCAGGTGATTTCTGAAAATGACATAATCGTAAGAGTGATACATCCACCCAACATTGCCTTGAAAGGTTTCTTTCTGAGACCATACATTACCGCTATTGTAAGTACGCCAAAGGCTGAGTAATCCGTCTTAAGAAGATTCGCAGCAGCCATACCCGCAACTAATACCGCTATATCCGCAAAGCGGACGCTTGCTTTCATTATCGAGTTTTTCCTGATCATAATTCCATAGACTGCAAGTGCAATTATACTAAATAAGATGGAACAAATGATTTGGACATTCCCTGTCGGAATAGAAACGCCAGTTCCAGCTCCTGCTAGAAGACTGTTGATGGTCTGAATCACTCCAATTATTGCATATGCGACTGCGCAGCCTGCGGCGATTGCTCCTGCAATCGATAAAGCAGGCAGCCATTTTTTATCAATGCCTTTTTCTCCGATTGCTTTGAATCCAGCTAAAACCATTAATCCAACGAACAGCGTAAAGAATACATTTTGATAATTCCAGTTAAAAGACTGACCAAACAATGCTAAATCAAAAGGAATTTCAGAAATCAGTGCAAATATAGCAAGTCGGACTGCATATTTCCATACCTTTCTTGTATGCAGAAAGCCTTCTACTAACAAAAAGCAGAAAAGCGGGAATCCTAGTCTTCCAATTAATCTCATCACAGAATAACAAGCAAGCAGTACTCCATTATTTGCATAGAAATCCATGACTGCCTGTGTGCTGGTGATATCCAGACCGGCCTGTCCCTGTGCTAATAGTCTCTGCAGTATAGTAGCTGCAGTATGATCAATCAGCATCGTAATGATTGCAATTAGTTTTAATGTGCTTCCACTCATGCCCTTCCTTTGTTTAATCACAGCTGTATCAGGACTTATTTCCGGTGATACCTCCTGATTTATGTTCATTTCGGGCGATACATTATTCTCCATATTATTAACCATGCCTTTCTCTCCGCCTGCAAACTTTGGGCTGCAGGCATAATTTTGCGCGTGAAGATGCTAATTATTATATTAATTAGAATAATATTACATATGGGCAATAATAGCAATATAAATTACATATTATAACAATAAATTTGAGACATTTTCAGATAAGCTCTTTCTTTTCATTGGAATATTCTTGATTATCCTTCTCATTTGCAATATACTGTTCTTTGAGGTTATTAGATACTTAATTCTATAAATTGATTTTCATTCCAAATAGCAGTGGATCCTTAACAGAATATACTCTACTGGATTTATGCTATCTACATGAATATTCAATAAAATTTGGAGGTGTTACCCATGCAGATGGAACAATTAAGAAAAGATATGGTTACCGCTATGAAAGCTCACGATAAAGTTCGAAAAGACGCAATTTCTTCATTAGTCTCTGCTGTTATGAAAGTTGCAATCGATGAAGGCTGTCGTGATGATATCAAGGAAGACTTAGTAGATCGTGTAATATTAAAAGAGTTGAAAACCGTGAAAGAGCAAATCGATACCTGCCCTGAGGAGAGAATAGAGCTAAAAG
>JBASOB010000077.1:0-9336 GCA_049657865.1 Mobilitalea sp. | reverse complement strand
GTGTTACAGAGAATACAACCAATACAATTACTGTAAATATGAATCATGCTACTATAGTTCCGAAGAAGATTTTTGAATCGATTAAAGGACAAGATGTTACCGTGATATTTAAGGTTGCGGATGGTATTGAATGGAGCATCAATGGAAATGATGTGACAGGAGCTGACAATAGTTTCAATTTGAACGACGTCGATATGAATGTTGATTTAGGAGCAGATAATATTCCTGAAGAACTGATATCAAATTTATCAGCATCGGAAGATGCAACAGTACAATTGTCACTTGCTTATGATGGAGGATTTGGTTTTACTGCGACACTAAGAATTAATCTTGATAAGCAAAATCATGGGGAAATAGCAAATCTATTTTACTATAATCCTAATACAAAACAACTAGATCTACAATCAGCAATGAGAATAGATGAGACAGGAAATGCACAATTTGATTTTGTACATGCTTCTGATTATGTGATTGTTATGGATAACGGAGAAACAGTACAAAAACTGGCGGATCAGATTGTGATAACCCCTTCCAAAAAAGTGTTATATATCGGGGGGAATAAGGATAAATCCATCATACTTTCAGTAGAGCTACCCGAGATTCTTAAGACGTCAATTGAAAATGAAAGTCTTAAGAAAACAATTTCTTATACCTCCAGTAACTCTAAGATAGCAACGGTTTCTTCGAATGGAAAAGTTACTGCCAAAAAACCAGGAATAGCAACGATAACAACTGTAATAGTTGTGAATGGAGTAGAAAAAAGCATTCAGACGAAGATTACAGTAAAAAATGCTTGTATAAAGCTGGTTGCGAGTGTTGCTTCTATGAAACAAGGAGATCAATCTACCTTCCAGGCAAAAGGCTATGGTATTGATAGTTCTATGATAACCTGGTCAACATCTAAAAAATCAATTGTTATAATTGATAAGAAAAATGGAATTGCCACTTCAAAAACAACAGGGACGGACTATGTAATTGCTAAGTATAAAGGTATCGCGGTTAAAAGTAAGGTAATTGTAAAGAAGTAATTTTTTGAAATATAAATAAGGGTGGCGACAAAGGTTAACTTTGTCGCCACCCTTATTTATATTCCTTTTTGGAAAATCGAGTGGTACTTGACAACTAAAAGAGGTAATATAAGGGAAATGCAATAGAAAAATTACTTCAGGGTTAATTGCTAAGTATAATTTAAATAATTATGCATAGATTTATAAAGTCTAATCGTATTTCTAATGAAAGGGGATGAAACTGTGGAAACAAATAGTATTAATACTGTGGAAATTATCATGAAGAAATATGGAGATATGGTGTACCAGCTGGCACTGTCTCAAACGAAGAGTAAAGCAAATGCCGAAGATATTTATCAGGAAGTTTTCTTGAAACTGATTGTCAAAAAACCTCATTATGAAAATGAGGAACATTTGAAGGCTTTACTGATACGAATGACGGTTAACAAATGCAAGGATTTGTGGAAATCGGCCTGGTTTCGTAATACCATACCATATGAAATAATTGAGGATACCAGATCCTATCCAGCGAAGGAAGAAAGTAAGAGCGATATTTACGAATGCGTAATAAGCCTTCCTGAAAAATATAGAGTGATCATTCATTTATTCTATTATGAGGAGATGTCGATTGAGGAAATTGGCAATTCGCTCAAGATGAAATATGGTACGGTAGCCTCTAAGCTTAGCAGAGGCAGGAAACTTTTGAAAGAAAGAATGGAAGGAGATTACTATGGACGAGTGGAAACAGGAGTACATTCATGGAGTGAAGAGAAACAAAATACCTGAGAATTTGTTCAATGACACACTACAGAAAATAGAATTAATCACAGCGAAACAAGATAGAAGAAAATATAGAGCGGTAAGCCGAAGAATCGCAATAGCAACCTGCTTTATCATAGGGATTCTAGTTATTGTGCCTACCGTAAGTTATGCGGCTTATGGTGTAAATATATTTGAATTATTAGCAAATAGAAGTCATGAGGTAAAGAACGGGGGAGGAGTATCGATTGGAATACCAACCAATACGAAGACCTATGTATACGACGGAGAAGTACTTGAAATCCCTTATGAATTAACCGGAAGCGGAATTAGCTCTATCAGTGGGATGCTACTACTAGTAGATGGAATTCCGCAACCTTACCGGATAAAAATGGAGGGTAAAATCGCATCGGAAGAAGAGTATCTGCATGTATTTGATGTAACAGAGACAGGAAAAGCAGAATTTTCTTTTGTATTTACTCCGGTGAGAGGAAAAGACGGCGATCAATTATCCCTTAACTTTGTCCAGATAAATAATCCGGAATACCAACCTGTGGATGAAACTTATATCGGTTACGATTTGTCGGGAATGTCATTTGCATCGAATCCTGTGACGATTGATTGTAAGAAGGATACTTCAAATCCAACAGAATATTTGCCCTACGAAGCTACGTGGACTCGAGCAACCCGTACAAATGAAACTTTATCGAGCGAGACAGAGGCGGGATATTTTGTCGCAAAAAACGGAATCGTTGACTTTGTCATCTCATTGAATGGAGAGAAAGAAGGAAAGTATCGCACTGTTTTGTACCTGAATAACAAGCCAATCCAAATAGAATCGAAAGATTATCTAGAAGGCAGGATTAATGCTGGTGAAAGTATGACCTGCAATGTTGCGATCGATGTCAGTAATTATGACAGAATCAATACGGTATATGCAGTTACAACGTTAGTGGAGGATGAGAAAGGTGCAAAAGTAATAGATATTGCTGAGAAATCAAGCAGCACGATGGTGATTAATGATTTGAAAGAAGCCGATTATGCAGATCAAGATAACGCGGAGACACAGAAAATACTGGATAATGTTCCAAAAGGTGGCAGTGAGCTGATAGAACTTACCAAACTATTACCGAATATAAATTGCGAAATAGAAACGATTTATTTGGGCAAGGGAATCTATTTGTATATCGATGATAATTCAAATCTATGTAAATATGATGTCAATCGTAATGAAATCCTTGAAACAAGTGAATCAAATTTAATCACGGCGGATAACAGGAAGCTATACGTTTTAAACAGCGGATATGCCATTAAATACGAGACATTTGCAGAAGATGCGGTTAAAATCGTTTTTTACAATGACACTTTGGAGGAAACGAAAACAGTAGATGCTTCTGATTTAATGGAACGCGATCAGTTTTCTATGAATGATCCAGTAACTCTGTCTTCGGATGGGCGATATTTATCCTATGTGAATTATTATCGTGAGGGAAGCTATGGAGCACTATTCCTCTATGATTTAGAGAAGAATGAGAAGAAGCAGATCTGTAAATTATATAATGAATATCCAGAAACAATTAAAGGGAATTTATATATTTATTCTCTTCAATTTAGTAAGGATAATCAACTTCTGTATTATGTGGGAAGCAAGTATCTGACAGAAGAGAAACAGGTGGATGGAATTGGTGCCATAAGTATTGATGGTAACAACATGAAATTCTATGAAGCGAATGTTAACCAGGATTTCTTGTTATCCGATCAATATGCCATGTTCTTTGATGGACTGCTTCCCGGAAATCAGAAGGGCAGCGGGATTGTTGCAACGATGGATTCTCTTGGTGAGTTGAGCGGCTACGAATTAAAGAGCAAGAACGAAAGTCAGCAGGTTTATGTGTCAGAGGAAGGCAATCTATTTGTAACAGTAGAAAGAACTGAACTTTCGAATAATCCACCTTATATCCTCCGAGCTTATGATGCCAAGACGGGCAAACTTTTAATGGAGCAGCAGGCAAATTTCGAGGGCTATGATCTAAGTCAAATGATGCAGATGATCATTATGGAGGATGAAAATGCATTTGTGGTATATTACAGACTTGGGACAGAAGGCGCAACGGAGGAGGCCGGGTATGAGCTTGAGAGTAAGGCGATGATTTATAAGTATTAAGCGAAGAAATTCAAGAATGAGAACTCGCAATTGGGTTATTATGCCATGCAGCATGAATCAGATATGAAAGACAGATTATACAGGACGGATTATACAAGACAGATTATAAAAGCCAGATATGAAGGCCAGATACAAAGGCCAGATTATGAAATACAGATTATGAAATACAGATGATACAAGACAGATGATAGGAAATAGATAGGCCTTGGATTATACAATTCAGGACCTATCTATTATTAGTTATAGAATCAGCAGGAAGGAATGATGGTAATATTAGTAATACGAAAATCCGATAAGTAATTCAACGATAGAAAAGAGATGACTAAGAATTTAAATATCATACATAATGCCCATCCATTCAGATTATAGTGACATATACCGTGTATGTGCTATAATTATAGATATAAATTCACAAGAAAGGTTGGGTATTCTATGGGTGATATTAGAATTGTAATTGTTGATGACTCATCTTTTTCCATTGCTGTGATCAGGGGTATTCTTGAGGAACACGGCTTTCAGGTAGTTGGAGAAGCAGGAACACTAGAAGAAGTGAAAGAGGTTGTGAAAAATACGCTGCCGACATTAGTAACGATGGATATGACATTACCAGGTACGGATGGACTTGAATGTACTCGCGCCGTTCATGAGATTGATAAAAATATCAAAGTAATTGTGGTTAGCTCCATGATGGATGAAGAAATAGAGAAAGAAGCCAAGAAAAATAAAGTTTCTGCCTATATTCAAAAACCGGTTGATGCAGATGAACTTATTACTGCGATTAAAAGGGTGATGGATTCTGATGAGATGTATCAATTTTTAGAAAATGAATATTTTTCCGTATTTAAGGAAGCGCTGATGGACAGCGTGAACAGAATGACCAAAACGCTCCTGACTTATCAGGAGGAGTATTCCGGGAATGTGGAATATGAGTCAGAGGGTATGGCAATTATTATCGGAATTATCGGTAAGTTTTCGGGCAGAATGCTGATCGACCTATCACAGGAGACGGCCAATAATTTAGCAACAGCTATCTTAAGAAGAGAGCCAAAAGATAATGATGAAATGATGGCAGCACTCAGCGAATTTACCAACATTGTTTCAGGAAATGCATGCTCCTTACTTAATAAAAAAAACAAAGCGTTAGGACTTCGTGTTGCACCACCATCGATACTGCGTGGAGACGGGGTTCTCATATCAGCACCTGAGTTTAATACGAACACTGCCGTAGCGGAGACAAATTACGGTAAGCTGGTTCTTAATATTGGGTTCAAAAGAGGTGAAGAAAAGTGGATGTAAAATATGTGAATCCTTTTGTAGAATCTTTTAGAGTAGTAATGCCCCAACTTGGGTTTAGCACGATACAAAAAGGTGATCTGAGCGTAAAGGGAGCGGAACTGATCAGTTCAGGTGTCATTATTATCGTGGGAGTCGTTGGAGAGATTAGGGGTAATGTCGTTTATACAATCGACATGGAAACTGCTAAGAAAATAGCCTCCACCATGATGATGGGTATGCCGGTAAATGAATTTGATGAAATGGCAAAAAGTGCATTATCAGAATTGACGAATATGTTAACCGCGAATGCCGCCACCTATTTTTCAACCCTAGGAATTACAATTGATATTTCAATTCCCACACTGCTTTATGGGGATAATATATCGATTAAGATGAGTACCTCCCAGGTTATCTGTATCCAGCTCTTGGCGGATGACAATCCAATCGAAGTGAATATTGCTTTTGAGAATTAATTTAATCGAAATAACACAATTTTATTTAGCTTTATAATAGCAGGAACCTTTGAATTTTTTCGTTCAAGGCTCCTGTTTATTATTGGGGATACTTAGAACCAATTAATACTCAAATTTACGTAAACGGATGGATTAGTGTAGACATCAATTACTGGATGAACTATAATTAAAATATAATAACATGAGTGAGTGCATGTATTATTTGAATACAGATTTGAAAGATTTAGCATATGATTGTTCATTAGAATATACTTCAATTATTTTAAGGAATTAAGGAGCATAAATGAAAAGCATAAAAACAAAAGGAATTGTTTTTGCAATCACGATCATATTAATTTCAATCTCAGGCTGGGGATATGGGGCATACTTACATGCTCGAAACATCATCATCAAAGAAATTAATCAGGCAGTAATTACAGTGGCCGAGGAATCTGCAGACCATTTGAATAATTATATCAATCAGTTCATTTCACCGCTTATTGCTCTCGCGGAGGATAAGCAGATGATTTCGATGGACTGGCCAAAGCAGCGCGAGATAATAGATGCACAGATTATTCCATATTACCTTGGAATTGCTGTTATTGATAAAGAGGGGATTGCACATTATCCGGATGAAACCGTACTGGATTTAAGCGATCGAGATTATATTCAGAGTGCACTTAAGGGTAAAATTTCGTTTTCGGAGGTTGTAGAAAGCCGTAAGACAGGGGAAAATGTTATTATGGTAGCAGTCCCTATTTATGACGAAGAGCATATAAAAGGCGCCTTAATCGCTCGGCTGGATGTTGATTTTCTTGCTGAATTTGCAGTAGCCCGCGGGTATGGTGAGAACGGACATGCCTATATTATCAGTAAAAAAGGTACGTTTATATCTAGGCCGAAGGCGGAAAGCAGCAGGGAAGAGTATAATATTTATGACCTTGGGAACAAGGATAATAATTATTTGGATTTTGCAAACTTTGTAAAATCCACCGATAAAAAACAAAGTGGATATGGTGAATATAACTTTGAAAATAATGTGGTACTGATGGGATATGCTTCTGTTCCTGAAACAAGCTGGAAAATCTATATCGGAACCTATGAAAACGATGTGTTGGAAGGGTTAAACAATTTTGGACAGCAGTTTGCGATTGGATTGCTCTTAACGATTTGCTTTGCGTCAATCGCCGCTTGGCTCTTTGTCAACAGGATTTCAAAACCGATTATTGAACTAGATCATTTGTTTGAGAAAGGTGCAACAGGAGATTTGACCATTCGTTTTACGCCGAAGACAAAAGATGAAATTGGAAGAGTTGGAATCAGCTTTAATAAAATGATGGACAAGATAAAAACATTGACGCAGTATGATCCTCTTACCGCTCTGCAGAATCAATATGTGCTGGAATATAAAATGAATAATCTGGTCAATTCAACGGAGGAACAGGAATTTTCACTTATTATGGTGGCAATTGATAAGTTCAGTGTGATTAATGAAACTTATGGCTATAGTGCGGGAGATATGGTCCTTCGTGAAGTTGCTGCAAGAATTTCAAATTGCATTTCGGATAATTATGAGGTATACCGATATAAAGGGGACGAATTTGTGGTACTAGGCAATGAGCAGACGTCTGAAGTTGATATCAATTCCAAAGCGCAGAGAATTCTACTCAAGCTGAATGAAAGCTATCAAATCGATAGAAAACTAGTCGATCTCAGCATTAATATCGGAGTTCTGATCTCAAAGGATGCAGTAAAATCGGAGGAACCATTAAAAGCAGTGACAAATGCAATGAATTATGCTAAATTCATGGGAAGCAATCAAATTCAATTCTTCGATCAACAAATTCATGACAACCTAATAGATATGAGGGCAATACAATCGGATATCATAGAAGGTATTAGGGAAAATCAATTTTACCTTGTTTACCAGCCCTTGTTCTATCTGAATAATGATAAAGTAGCTGAAGTCGAGGCATTAATCAGGTGGAATCACCCGCAGAGAGGATTGCTCTACCCGGACAAGTTTATTGATTTAGCGGAGCAGACCGGTTATATCATCAGTCTGGATTTCTGGGTTATGGAAACAGTCTGCAAACAGCTGCAGAGCTGGAAGAAAAGCAACCGGGAATTAATGATTATATCGCTCAACATTTCTGCTAAAACTTTTGAAACGAATAAATTCATACCTCAATTACTGCATATGGTTCATCAATATGATATTGACACCAAACTTCTGCAAATCGAGATTACGGAAAGAGTATTAATAAAAAATGTCGAGGAAAGCATCTTAAAGCTGAATCACTTGAGAGAGATGGGAATTCGTATTGCAATCGACGATTTTGGAATAGGATATTCTTCTCTGAGTTATATTGTAAGATTGCCGATTGACAGTATTAAAATTGATAAGTCGTTTACCTTTGATATCAATACGAGTATAGAAGCTCAGGCGATTGTATCTGCAATTATACACTTAGGGAAAGCACTTAATTTAAGTGTAATTGCAGAAGGAATTGAAGGACGAACAGAACTTGAATATCTTAAGAAAAATGAGTGCGATATTGGTCAAGGGTATTATTTTTCCAGACCAGTTAGTCTTGAGGTGGTTGAAAAGATCATTTTTCGAGACGATATCAAGATAAATTAACTGCAATCTATATCGATTGCATAACGAGAATAAGACAGGAGAAATAATGAGAAATATTAAATTAACGATAGAATATGATGGAAGCAGATATAATGGATGGCAAAGACTTGGTAAAGGAGAATCAGAGAACACCATTGAGAACAAACTCCTTGAGGTGATTAAGAAGATGTCAGGAGAAGATGTAGAGCTTTATTGCGGCTGTCGTACAGAAGTTGGAGTACATGCATATGCACAGATCGCTAATTTTAAAACGAAAACTGATATGAAGTTATATGAGATTAAGAATTATTTCAACCGCTACCTGCCGATGGATATTGCAGTAACCGAAGTGGAAGAAATGCCCGAACGATTCCAGGCAGCGCTCAATGCAAAATCCAAAACATATCTTTACCGGATTGCAATCGGTGATGTTCCAAGTGTATTTGATAGAAAATATACTTATTACTGTTTTAAAACCCCGGATATTGATCTGATGAAGAAAGCGGCATTAGAATTAGTTGGCAGACATGATTTTAAGGATTTTTCCTCTGTCAAGAGAAGCAAATCGACAGAGAAAGAGATATACTCCATTGATATATATAAGGATGGTAAAGAAATTCAGATTACGATGAAGGCAAATGATTTTATCCATAATATGGCCAGAATGTTATGCAGCACGTTACTTGAGATTGGTCTTGGTAATAGAAAAATAGAAGATATCGAGAAGATTTTTGATGCAGAATCGATGGAAACCGGCAGTCTGCCTGCAAATCCACAGGGATTGTTCTTGCAGGAAATCGAATATTAGATTTTTTGTTTTTGATACAGGAGGCGATAAGTGACATAGACCTCTGGTAGTATCAGTTTATGGAGGTAATAGAATGACGGATTTAAATCGTGACAAAAAATCGGATTTTAATGATGCGGCATCCGGAATGCTCATGTTTGATAAGGTGTTCAATGAAGCCGACAAAGATAAGATAACGAAGCTTATGAAGGAATATAACGTCCCATTTAAAGTTCTATCTGCAAAGCTTAATATCAGTAACCATACAC
>JBASOB010000076.1:0-2399 GCA_049657865.1 Mobilitalea sp. | reverse complement strand
GGGTAAAGATACATTATATTTGGGATTCTCCTCTGGCATGTCTGGAACATTTCAGAATGCCTGCTTAGTTGCTGGCGAATTGATGGAACAGTATTCGGCAAGGCGAATCGTTTGTGTTGACACGCTGGCTGCTTCCGTGCTCGAAGGGTATCTGGTATATGAAGCTGCCAGAAAAAAGGCGGAGGGGATTTCCATGGAGGATCTTGCGGTTTGGGTAAAAGAATTGCGGAAACAAGCCCACTGCCGATTTATAGTAGATGATTTAAACACACTGAAACGGGGAGGCCGTGTCTCACCAGCTAATGCTTTTGTGGGTACGGCACTCCAGATCAAACCGGTCTTAGAAATAGATGAACGCGGTTGCTTGCAAGTAATTGACAAAAAGCGCGGGAGAAGAAAATCAATTGACGCTTTATTAAACTACTATCATACCGCACGAGAGAAATCTACGGATGGGGTTGTTGTTATTGGACACGGAAATTGCCTGAAAGATGCGGAAGCACTTAGAGACGCTATTCAAGAGCAATATCTTGATACAACCATTATCATCACTCATATTGGGCCCGTAATAGGAGCACATACAGGAGCAGGTATGCTATCAATTGCTTTTTGTTAATGGAAGGGCTAAAGATTGTTCTAATTATTTAAGCTAAATACTTTCCCTATCCCGCTGTCTGCCCAGATTCGGCGGATAGCGGGATATGCTTGGATTCAGCAAAGAAAGGATATCTTAATCCATGTATAACGATATATTAACGATTGGCCCCATTACACTTCATGGGTATGGATTGATGATAGCAATAGGTATTATCTGCGCCTTGTTAATGCTTGATAAACGTGCAAAGGCTAGAAAGTTTGACCCCGATATAGTGTTTCGCTTAAGCTTAATTTCTTTGCTCTCTGGTTTTGTCGGCGCAAAACTGCTTTACTGCATAATTGAGTATAAGACAATAATTGATAATCCATGGCAAGCATTGTCTGGAAGTGGCTTTGTTGTCTATGGAGGAATCATCAGCGGCATATTGGCGGCAAGTATATATTGCAGATCAAAGAAACTTAGTTTTTTCTCATACTTTGATTTGGTGGTACCGTCAGTTGCTCTTGCTCAAGGCTTCGGCAGAATTGGCTGTTTTTTGGCTGGGTGCTGTTATGGCTGCGAGACAAATAGTGCTTTTGGCATAGTATTTAGGAACTCATCCATTGCCCTAAATGGAGTGAAGTTAGTTCCTACGCAATTACTATCCAGCGCAGGTAATTTTATGATTACTGCGATATTGCTATTGTATGCTCGAAAAGAGCGAAAGCAAGGCCACATTGGAGCTTTGTATCTCTTTTTGTACAGCATTGGAAGATTTGTAATAGAATTTTTCAGGAATGATTATAGGGGATATATTGGGGTCTTATCAACATCCCAGTGCATATCACTTGTCGTTTTTTTAGTTACAGCTTTGATGCTTTACATGAGCAATAAAACAAATAGCGACAAGCTTTAGACATAAGTCTTTTAGGTAATTGCGAAACTCATGGTTGAAAAAAGTGTAAAGAGGTATCAAAGCGGAATTTGAGATTTCAAAAAATGATTCTTAAAGATTAAGCTATAAGTGGTTTCAAACTTCGTATGTATTGATGTTGATTGATTTTATCAGCCAAGAGTACAGTTATCAGTTGGGTTATACCAGAAAGCAACAAGTCTGCATGCAAGGTTTTTTCGTTTTGAGTTTTTCGATTGGCAACATTAAAACTTTCTTTAAAGTGATGAATGGAGCGTTCCACCGTTGTTCGGATTCTATAGGTTTCATGCCATTCATTTGTACCGCGTATGGTTCCAGGATAAGCGCGAAGATTCTTCTGAGGGTATATGTAAAACATTCTGCCGGAAGGAGAGTCTGAGCAGGGATGTTCGCAGAAACACGAACGTTTATACTTTCCATCATGATGCTTGACCCATTTCATTTTTGGGCAGACAAACTTGTGTCGAACCAGACCGTTCCTGCTTTTGGCAATGCCTTCATATTTCATGGGAAGGGAAACTTCGTGTGGACAACAGGGAATGCCATCTTCATTGACAGGGCACTGGGGATAAGAAAGCTTTGAGCGGGAATTAAGCGGTATAAAAGCCTTCTCAAACTTTAAATCATTCAGTAACGAGTCATAAAGAATGGAACTGTCAAAGGCAGCGTCGCCAAGGAAAACTCCTGGTTTGATAAGTGGATGTTTGTTGAAAAAATCAGACAGTACAGGGATAAGCGCTTTGGTGTCATGAAGGGATTTGTCTTCATCGGGAGAATTTGTTTTTTTCTTTAGAACGATGTCCGGGTGTGCGTCCATAAAAGATTTGTTGTAAAAAGAAAGATCTCGGACAATACCAAGGCCATTGGTGATCATGCCAAACTTGTAGA
>JBASOB010000075.1:0-5109 GCA_049657865.1 Mobilitalea sp. | reverse complement strand
CGCATGAAGATGAAGTGGAATTACTTGGCAATGCAGATATGAATTATTCCACACAAATGGGGAGAACCTACAGCCTGAAACCAGATATCTTACTTAATGATAAACAAGAATTGCAGTTAGCTGGTTTTTCCATTACCGTTCTTCACACACCTGGACATACCGCAGGCGGAGTATGCTATTACTTCCCAGAATATGCTACTGTGATCAGTGGAGATACCTTGTTCTTAGGGAGTGTGGGCAGATCGGATTTCCCGACAGGAAATGCAACAACTTTAATTGAATCGATTTTGTCAAAACTTATGATTTTAGATGATTCGGTCAAAGTATACCCAGGGCATGGTGAATCAACAACGATTGGACACGAGAGAGCGAACAACTTTTATTTATAGGTAAGTCAGATTGGAGTTACAATGATTGAAATAATAATATCGAATAAAGCATTTGAAAATGATGTCTATCCTTTAATGAAAGCATTTTATCCTCAGGAGACCATTAAGGTGTACGGAGCAGAGGAAATCAGGCAGTCGGATTTGGATTTACAGAAAAATAGTGATAGAAATGAATACAAGGAAACAAATCATTCTAAGAAAATTTTGCTTTCTGTAGAAGAAGAATTTCAGAAAGCAGTAAATCTCAATGTTGAAGAGGAATATCCATTAGATAAAAATCTTCTGAAGAATATGGCGCAAGGTAACGATAAGAATGCTGATATAGATCATCGTATGAATAGAATTAGCGAGATTGTTATTGAATTCCTATCAGAAAGAATTGATTTTAGGATAACGTTTATTGAGGGAAACAAAGAAGAAATGTCACTTACCCTTGCCGATAAATTGAAGAAAACCCAATATAAGAATTCAATGAAACGTTTTCTATATGCAATTTTGGCTAAAAATACAGGCCGAAGTCTTCCTTGGGGTATCCTAACAGGAATTCGTCCTACCAAATTGGTATACGAACTATTGGAGGAGGGTAAGACAGATATTGAAGTTTATACAAAAATGAAAGAAGAATACCTCTGCTCGGAGGCAAAGATTGCGATGAGTATTAAGATAGCAAGAAGAGAAGCGGAGCTTCTCAAAGAAATGGATTATCAGAATGGTTACAGCTTATATATCGGAATTCCATTCTGTCCTAGTACCTGTCTTTATTGTTCTTTCACTTCCTATTCCATCGAAAAATTCGCAAAATATGTGGATGCCTATCTGGATGCACTGGAAAAAGAAATTGTATATTCAGCCACCTGTTTTCCTGATAAGAAACTTACCACGGTATATTTTGGAGGCGGTACGCCAACGACACTTACAGCGGAGCAGCTTGATCGGTTATTAGGGCTTGTTCGCAAATATTATGATTTTACTTATGTGAAAGAATTTTGTGTGGAAGCCGGAAGACCGGACAGTATCACAAGAGAAAAACTTGAGGTATTAAAGAAATGGGGAGTGGATCGTATTTCCATCAATCCTCAGACAATGCAGCAGAGAACACTTGATCTGGTGGGCAGAAAACATACAGTAGAACAAATTAAAGAAGCATTTTTGCTGGCAAGAGAGACCGGACATGATAACATTAATATGGATATCATCATCGGATTACCAGGTGAAAATCAAGCCGATGTTGTTGATACGTTATCCCAGATTAAAGAACTTAATCCGGAAAGTCTTACCGTTCATACCTTAGCAATTAAGCGTGCTGCAAGATTGAATCTGGAAAAAGATGATTATGCCGATTTAAAAGCTTCTGATGTTCCGGATATGATGGAGCAGACAATCCAATATGCCGAAAGTAACGATTATCTCCCTTATTATCTCTACCGACAGAAGAATATGGCAGATAACCTCGAGAACATTGGTTATTCCAAATATGGGAAAGAGGGTCTGTACAATATATTGATTATGGAAGAACAGCAGACCATTCTTGCACTTGGAGCAGGCGGAATGTCCAAATTCGTATTCCATAAGGAAAATCGAATTGAACGAGTTGATAACGTGAAGAGTGTAATGGACTATATCAATAGAATAGATGAGATGATAGAACGCAAGAAAGATTTTATTAAAAATAATTATTGATGCTACCAGAATAAAAAATATATGATATTGATAGAAAACTTGAAAGAACGGAGGATAAATATGATAACACAAAGACCGAAAGGCACACAGGACTGGTATGGTGCAAGTATGCATAAGCGTACCATCGTAGAAGGTATTGCAAGAAAGATTTGTAAATCCTATAATATCAAAGAGATCATTACTCCTGCATTTGAACATACCGTATTATTCCAAAGAGGTGTGGGTGAAACCACTGATGTGGTACAGAAAGAGATGTATACGTTCGAAGATAAGGGCAAACGCAGTATTACCTTGAAACCGGAAGGAACTGCCGGAGCAGTACGGGCTTATCTTGAGAACGGCCTGTATGCGGAGACTCAGCCAACTAAATTATTCTATATGACGCAGGCTTTCCGTTATGAGAATCCTCAGAGCGGCAGATTTCGTCAGCATCACCAATTTGGCATAGAGTTCCTGGGATCTGCTAGTCCTTTGGCAGAGGTGGAACTAATCACTCTATTGACTGAATTCATGAAGGAACTTGGACTGAAGGGTGCTAAACTGCATATTAACAGTATTGGATGTACAAACTGCAGACAGACTTACAATGAAGCGCTTCTTACTTATTTAAGGAAACATGAAGATAATCTGTGTTCCACCTGTCGTGAAAGAATGCTGAAAAATCCGCTTCGTGTCATCGACTGTAAGGTTCCTTCCTGCAAAGAAATCGTAAAAGATGCACCAAGGACTCTTGAATATCTTGATGAAGAATGCAAAAATCATTTTGAAGAATTGAAAAGTCTTTTAGAAGAACTTAGAATCGACTATGTAGTAGATACCGGAATTGTACGAGGCTTGGATTATTATACGAAGACAGTCTTTGAATTTGTGAATGCAGAAGGTTTCACTTTATGCGGCGGTGGAAGATACGATAATCTCGTACATGAATTAGATGAGAAACAGAATATTCCTGCAGTTGGTTTCGGTTTTGGAATCGAGCGTATTATCAATGAACTTGCAGCAGAAGGTGTTGAACTTGAAGCAGAACCGGCAGTTGAATTATATGTTGGAATCTTAGGAAAAGAAGCAAAATCAGCAGCCTTTATGATAGTTACCAAACTGCGTCATGCCGGAGTAATTGTTGAAACTGATTATATGGATCGCAGTGTTAAAGCACAGATGAAATATGCGAATAAAATTGGTGCTAAGAATACGGTTATTATAGGTGCCGATGAATTAGCAAACAATAAAGCAAATGTTAAAAACATGGAGAACGGGGAACAAACAGAAGTTGCTCTTGATAGAATCGCTGATTTATTTATCTAGTAAAATCATTGTATGTAGTATAAGTATACTTAATAATAGAGCACTTATCAGATAGTTAGTATATTTTGACTGTCGATCAAGGGGCTCTTTTATTTATTTGATCATAGTATATTAGTAGTGAAAATAAAATTATGTTGGCAAAATAGGACTTTAGTACTATAATAAGTAATAAAATAATTAACGATAATATTTATTTAAGAACTGTTTATGCGAAGACATAATAATAAGAGAACATAATAATAAGAGAACATAATAATAAGAGAACATAATAGTAATAATAGTAGAACAAAGAAATCATTATAAGTGCAGAAAAATCGAGAGCAATATAATGATATACATAAATTACCATATATAAACAAATTATATTGACAATGCAATATACGCTATCTATAATTAGCTTAATGAAAGTGATTACTACGTGAGGTGGAAAATAATGGACAAGAATATATTGCATAGGAAAGATCGTTTGATTATTACAACAATAGATATCATTAACGAGCTAGGTATTCATAGCCTGTCAACGAGAGAAATAGCGAGAAGAGAAGGAGTTTCAGAGGCAACCCTATTCCGCCACTATAAAAGCAAAAACGATTTATTAATTGCGGTACTTGATTCATTTTCACAATTTGATCATGATATCTTTCAATCAATAGAAATCAAACAATTAGGTCCGGTTGAGTCACTAAAATATCTGGTTAATGCATATTCGGAATATTATGAGAATTATCCGGCTATCACCGCAATACTTGAGCTGTATGAAGTATTTCGATATGATGTGGATCTGGCTGAAAAAATCAATGATATTCAACATAACAGAACCGATATGATGAAACAATTAATACAGGAGGCAATTGATTTAAGTGAGTTGCCACCATTTATTGACAGCTACGATCTTGCAGTTTTAATATCAGGAATGAGTAGAGAAATATGTCTGAACTGGAGACTAAGCCATTTTGATTTTAAACTGAGCGAAAGAATACAGGCAACACTTACGATGTTGCTTACGGCTTTTAATAAAGAAAAGCTGTAAAACCGTTAGGTCACGATATAAGGTCAAATATGGCCAAAGTTTATAATTTTTATAGTGGGAGAGTTTTGGATGCAAAGAAAGACGATGTGTGGTGAAAGTAAGGAACTTGCAATTGCAACTTTGTCCTGTATTGGTGACGGAGTTATATCAACCGACCTTGCCGGTAAAATTATATATATGAATAAAATAGCAGAAGAAATCGTGGATTGTAATGCAGAAGATGCATTAAACAGAGAATTTCTAGATGTTTTTTACCTATGTGATGCGATAACAAAAGATAAATTAGATAGTCCAATAGATTATGTGTTGAAAAATGAAATGAATACCGGTTTGACTAATAATGCCAGTATTATATTGAAGAATAATGTTCAAAAATATATTTCCGCCACCTGTTCTCCGATCAGAGACGGAGAGGGGAAAATGGTCGGTGTTGTCGTGATATTCCGTGATATTACCAGACTGAAGACATTTGAATTAAATCATCTCGATGAAGAAAAAAATCTGAAATCTATATTTGATAATACTCCTGCAGGAATGCTGACCATTGACAGCAAGTTCTATATAGTCAAGGCAAATGAGGCTGTGTTAAGATATACAAACCTTAAAAACACGGATATTACAGGGAAACGTTTTGGCGAAGGAATTAATTGCGTATCAAGTTATGAAAATGAGAAGGGGTGCGGATATGGTGAAAAATGTCCCGTC
>JBASOB010000074.1:0-1776 GCA_049657865.1 Mobilitalea sp. | reverse complement strand
TATATAAGGTATAACATTATATAGGTAGCTTTATACATAATTCTTTACGCAATTCAGTACATTTATAACGCATGATAGAATACAAAAGCATTTGATTAATACTTATCTATTTACATAAGGATAAGATTGTGTCGGTGCTTTTTTATTTGCTGGATTTACCTAAAGAAGTGATAATTTGACAATTCTGAAAAGGGGGTGACTTGTGTGATACCCTGTGATCGGGGTAAGTTGCTTATAGATTGTATCTTTTTTTGTGATTAATTAAAAGTTAATCCATCAAAGAGGAAAGGAAGAATGAATTCTGTAGTTAGAGTTCATAATTCCCTTGTTTAAGTCAAGGAGGTTTTATTATGGCAGATTTAGGTAAAGAATTATCGTCTATTGATTTTGAATCTATGATAGGTGGACCACTGACTGCTGTTATTAAGGCACAGGCTCAATCAGCACAGACTTCAGTTGACTTTATTAAAAGTGTTGGATTTAATGCTGCCGATGCTACTGTGGATCCGGGTAAGCCCACCATGGTTACGTTCTCCTATACCAAGATGGTGGAAAAAAAGAATCCGGATGGCACGGCAGCACCCTCAGTTGCGGAACCTTTCAGTTTGTCCGTGCCGATACTGACAATGCTTCCGATTCCATATATTCGTGTAGAAGAGGTTACGATTGATTTTAATGCGAAGATCAATTCTGTGGTTGAAACGAAAACAACATCCTCTAGTGAGCTTAAGACTGCATTTGAAGGAAAAGCAGGATGGGGTCCATTTTCAGCCAAATTAAGCTGTAGTTTCAGTACTAAAAAATCGACTTCAGCTTCCGAAAAGATTGAACGGACCTATAGTTTGGCGATTCATGTTCGTGCAGTACAGGATGAACTTCCAGCAGGACTTGAAAAGTTGTTAGGAATTCTTGAAAGTAGTATCACAGAAACGAAAGTTGCATAGTTAATATTATGAAAGGTGACATACATATAGCTTGTTGTTGGCTGTAACGAACTGAAGATGTATATTCAATGCAATAAAATTGCAGATAAGGTTATTCTAATCAAGATGGAAGGAAAAAGCAGATGACCTGCAGGGCAAAAAGGAATGCACTTAGGTCATACCTTCTTTCTGAGTCTGGGTATAGGAGGTATAAATTTTCCTCCATTGCCCAGACTCAGAAGGGAGAAAGGAAGAAAAATAAGATAAAAGGAAAAAGAAGAAAGATAAAAGGAAAAAGAAGAAAGATAAAATAGAAGAAGACAAAAAGAAGATTAAGCTAGACAAAGGAGGGTAAAGATGAACGACATCGGAACACTTTTGGGGGCAATCATGGTCGGATTACTGGATGCGCGCCGCATTGCAGATGAACAGACTGCTGCACTTGCTGAGTATTATAAGAACAGTAATTCACCGCTTGCAGGGCTTACGGTTCCACGAATCCGCATCCCGGAATTTACAATAGATATGCCTTTTATTATTGAGAATGCGATAAACGGCGAAGACGGTGAAATAGCAGACTATACCCAGATAGTGAAATTGTCAGAAGCGGTATTTAATTCGAAAATGACCGATAAGAATGATAGAAATGCAGCTGCATTTCGTAAGACCTATACAGCTGAGATCAAAAAACAGATGGAATCGTTAAAAAGTGCGAATACTCCGGTTATGAGGGAAACCGTTGTCCGAAATGTTCAGGATACCTTTATTGCAGCACTAAGCAAATCGAAAATTGAGATACCGGAAGCTGAAAAAGAGGAAATCATTAAATTGTTGCGAAATGAAGTGTCTAAGA
>JBASOB010000073.1:0-3088 GCA_049657865.1 Mobilitalea sp. | reverse complement strand
AGGATAAATTCTCGTTTTCACATTGGATTCATCACTATCATCTTCAATACCGATAAGATTTTTACCCATACGAATTTCATATCCACGGTCAACACCTTTAGCTTTAATATTAATGTTAAAATTATTTCTTATAAGATTTCCACCCCATACATTTAATATGCTGTTATCATCTCCTATAATAGCTTGAACAGGATTAATCTTTTTATATGAAGCTGACATCTGAGGTAATATGTCTGACGTAGCAGTAAAATTATGACTTGTCTCACAATTACTCAAAACAGACTGGATAGCTGTAAACCCTGAAACATTATTCAATTCTACATCGATAAGAAAGTTCTTGCCCAAATCATAAAAGATATGTCGTGCATAAGCTTTCTTTCCTTTTAGAGACTTCACATATTTATATACACGGAAAAGTTGTTCCCCTCTTGTTGTAGGTGCTTTGATAATATCTCCGTTTGAAATAACCGTATTTTTAGCAAATTCTGCTTCCAGCTCAAAGGATCCATTTGCTTCTTCTGTAACATAACAAGATATCGGGGTAAGGATTGTTTTGTTGTGATTGTAATTTGCTTCATTTCTATCGAATAATCTTATCATCCTAAATCCCTCCATCTTGGTATGATTTCAACACTTAATACATTACCCGTCCACGAGATAACATTTTTCCCAACTGATAAAACCGGAAAGTCACCTGACATTTTCTCGCCTTGATTAGTTGTATCTTTATAAGCAATTAATAATGCTGAATCAATTTCTATATAATCCTCAATATCAGTAAAGCTGTAAATTATATTGTTTATAATCAAATCAACATTACCTGATCCAGCAATCTTAATATATGGCTCGGAATATATTGTACCGCTGTTATTGATTATTACAGTCTTTGTTGAATATACCTTCTTATTCTGACCGCTATCATAATAGAAAAATGGATCAACCTTGAATTTCACTGTGAAACTATATGTATTATGAGTATATTTCTCATATTCCCAACCTTCAACAACACTGGCCAGGTAATAACCGTCACGATTAAACTCATCATAATCATTTTCCAATATTAGCTTGCCTCTGCCAGTGAGCCACTTATTTATAGAAGGGATTAGTGCCGGATCACGAATAATAAATTCAAACTCTTGAATGTATGGTTTATACTTTCCGCTATGTATAATCAAATCTTCATTTCGGTATGGAATTTCGTATATATCTATCTGTTCTTCAGGTCTTTGTTTCCGTCCCTGCTTGACAGTTACGACATTAACTACATCCTCATTAAACTCACTGCTCATTTTTCCTTTAAAAATAAAATTATGCAAATACACCGCTCCCTTCTAATTTTTTCTTTGTTAAAAATGCAAGCTGATCTGCTATGCTTTCTATATCTGCATCAGAGTTATTATTAAAATTTTCTATATTCAGACTCACTTCAAATTTAATTTCTTTATTTTGGTTATCTAATCCCAACATGGATTTTAAATCGCTAAGCGGTGCAACAACTTCTGCTCCTGCTTCACCAACACCCTTTAAGCCATATGGAGTATTAAAAAGAGTAGGCTTATCAAAAATACCACCCTTTGCATACCATTCAACCCCGATTTTCGGCAGCCCTTCGTCAATCCATTTCAATGGATTCATTGATCCGCTAACAGAAAAGTGAGGCATCTTAAGCTTTGGAAACTCCCAATTAAAATTCAGAAATCCTTTAATTTTATCGATGACACCCTTTATGATTTCCATACCTTTCTGAAACGGAGATGTTATTACATCAAATATCTTCCCAAATATGGATTTTACAGTTTCCCATACTGCACTAAGTTTTTCGCTAATTGCAGTTTTGATCCCTTCGAATACCGTTTCGACCTTTTCCCACAGCGCAGATGCACCTGCTTTAATTGTGTCCCAATTTTTATACAGTAATATTCCAATCGCAATTAGTGCCGTAATCGCAAGTATTACCAGTGCTATAGGATTGGCATTCATTACCGCATTAAATGCCAATTGTATACCTGATGCAATTTTTGTTACTGTAGACCATGCAGTTATTAATCCGCTAATAACTCCCACTACTTTCATAGCAACAAAAGCTGCTCCGAGCAGCCCCAAGATTGGCAGCAATATGTTAGCATTATCACTGATCCACGTAATTCCAGCTGATACTTTATCAAGCCCATTTGTAACAAAATCTTGGATAGCCGGCATCTTTGCCACAAACCAGTCCGCTAATTCCGTTAACTTTGGCATTAGTCCCGACATTAGATTGTTTTTGATTCCGTCAAATGATGCTGTAACGTTATCCATAGAATCGCCATATCCTTCGGCAGCAACAACGGAATCTTCTGACATTACAATTCCAAGTTCATCGGCTTTGTTCTTAAGTGCTTCCATGCCAGCCGAACCTTCTGCAAGTAATGGCTTCAACTCTGTATAAGACTTTCCAAGTAGCTGATTTCCTATTACGTTCTTTTCTGCACTCTCAGGCATGTCTGCCAATTTTGCCATTACAGCATCAAATGTTTGCTCTGGAGTCATTGAGGATAAATCACTCATTGATATTCCTAATGCATCATAAGCTGCAACTGCTTTTTCAGAACCGCCTTGTGCATCAATTATACTCGTGGAGAGCTTCTTCATCCCGACTTCAAGTTTGCCTACATCTGCGCCGCTTTGGCTTGCTGCGTATCCCCATCTTTGTAAACTTTCTACTCCTATGTCCGTACGCTGTGATAATTCCAGCCATGTGCCTGCTGTTTCGGAAGTGCTTTTAGCCATTGATAATAATCCACCAATAGCAACACCAGTTCCAGCAATAATTGCAGTTCCGATTGCTGCACCTTTGGTGGCTATTCCCGATAAATTTGTTTTCGTTGTTTTGCCCTGTTTGTCTACACTTTTCAGAGCATTAATTGCATCTTTGTCATCTATCAATACTGTTCCAAATAGCCTGAAAAGTTCCATAATTAATTACCTCGTATAATATGTTTATCACCAAGAATTCTCCTTGGTATAAACATATTATTTTTTTTCCTTTCTTTTATAGTTATCTTTCTTAGTTACATCAGATTATCTCAATGGTAAAATATCAAAAGAG
>JBASOB010000072.1:0-6834 GCA_049657865.1 Mobilitalea sp. | reverse complement strand
AAGGATCTAATCCAACTGAAAAGTGTTTTCATAAAGACAAAAAAGCAGCAAATTGTCGGCCGTTTTATGATACATGAGCATCGTTTCTCAGGTGTAAGAAGCATGAATGATCTCCAGATGTGCCTGGCAGGCTATGATTTTGGAGCCGAATTTCCTGAAGACTCCGGATGGACGTATACGAAGTACTTCTTTCCTGAAGCTTACGAAAACGGCTTTACATTAAGTTCCGAAGCTGAAACACTTTTTAAATGTTTCCACGACATTATGTTAGAGAATCAATTTCATGGTGAGATAGAGATACCGATGCAGTATGTAACACTTACAATAGATATATGCCTCCGCAAATTTGGTTCTGACGGGATGCAGTTATCTTGGATTTTAGCAAATGAATGGAAGGATTCCATCAGAGAATCCGGATACGTTGAGGCCGAAGGATATAACCGGATGCTGGAAGGGAAAGAATAGATGATCACCTGGAATAAGAAATGGATAAAGAAATATGAAAGCCCATGGAGTATTCTGAGTAAGCTATGTTTATCAAATAAAGTTAATGGGTATGACATTCTTCGTCATGTCTTCCACAAAACATCCAATGAGTATTCAATAATAAATTATAAATATGGAATATCGGTTTCGCCTAAATTAAATATAGACGTTATAAGTGATATTTTGGGTTTTGACATCGAGAAAATGTGTAAGGAAACTTCTGAAGAGTTATTAAAACCGTTCTTTAGTGTTGTAGATGGAAGAGAAGAGTTGTACTACAAGATTTTTTATTCAACAAAGCTTAAATATTGTCCAAAATGTATGAGTTATGGATACCACAGTCTGTTTCATCAATTATCATTTATTGATAAATGTCTGGTTCATGATATAGATTTGGTTGATAAATGCCCATCGTGTTCACAAGATATTCCATATAGTTATTATTTGAAAAGTGATCAGCATGGTTATGAATGTGCCTGTGGAAATAAACTTTTTAATGAAGATATTGTAAAGGCCATACAGACATGGAACGAATATGATTTCAATTTCAAACCCTCACTTTTTAGTAAATATAAAGAAGAAAAAGCCTACTATATCTCAATGAACGTATTACAGAACCTCACTGATAACATTTGCACTAGCGGTGAAAAAACGTTACGTAAAATGTCACTTGATAAACTGGAAAGCAGTAATATTAAATCATATTCTAGCATACATCAATCTGAATATTTTATAGGGGATGATGTATCTCCTTACAATAGAGATCAGATTATATCGGATTTATTGTATAGAGATTCACTTAAAATAGTAAAACATTATTTAAAAAAGCATTATAAAATCATATATGGCTTAGAGTTTCTTATTATTATAGATGAAGATAATTATAAATTATATATTATAAAAAATGAATAGTCATATGGTATAATAATTACAAAATTTTTATTACGGCTTTGGCGAACTTTTCATGTCAACAATAATAATTATTGACGAACTTTTATGTCAAAAAAATTAGTAAACGAGAACTTAATTACGACTTTGACGAAGTTTTATGTCAATGGTATTGTGATAGAATCAAGATAAATAGTAATATATAAAACAAAATAAGCAATTGACGAACATTTACGTCAATCATTGACGAACTTTTATGTCAATCGACAATTGATATCCAAGAATCAGAATACCATAAGGCAGCGCACAATTCTACCATTAACTATTCGTTAAACATAGGTTTTGCGAATAGTATGGCGCATTGAAAAGAACAGAGATTATACTAAAATCTCTGTTCTCCTATGATACGCTGTAGCTCTAATACTTCTGCTTTGGATAAGTCCTGGTTCTTTAGGTACTCTGTTAAGAAGGTACTTAAGGATCCGTTATATAATTTATTTAATAATACTTTTGTTTCGATTGTCTGTACGGCACGTTTTGATATCGCAGCCTTGCATAAGAATCCGGGATCTTCACGTTTGATTGCACCTTTATCTATTAAACGCTTTATTACTGTATAGGTGGTGTTTTTTTCCCAGCCGATATATTCCTTGATAATCTTAGAAATATCTTTTGCAGCCAAAGTCTTGTTTGACCACAACAATTCCATAATATTCAGTTCACCTTCATGAAGACGTATTTCTGGTAATACCATGCTAAACTACACCCCTTTAATCGCAAATTCTATGTATTTTATCATTCTACTAATGTAGAATTATAATTTGAGTCACTGTTTCCCACTCAGGAAAACTATGTATATATTAATATAACTTAGAATGACAATTTATGGCAAATGTAAAATTAAGCATATGTGGTAAATAATTACAAATAAAATTCCCTTAAAAATAAGGGACTTACAACTGTAGTATGCAAATTACAAAACGACTCGAATAATATCTACACACGTAGTCCGATGCCTGTATTAATATACTATAATAATAGAAAATATTTGTCAACTAATTTCTTAACAATTTCGTAAAACTTTAGTTAATTTATTACATTACAAACAAAATACAGCATAATATGGAACATATTTCACTTGATTGCTGTACTCGAAATTCTTCTTGGATACCTTAACTGAATAGGAAAACTCACATTTTTGTTTTAATATGCTAATACTTTTTGACCGCGTATTACTTCCGGCAAAGATTTCAATTGGTATTAATTCTTGATTATGGTAGGTTATAAAATCTATTTTTGCCATAGAATCAGATTCCCAGAAAGCAAAAGAGTATTTTTTTGCCTGCAGGGATTGCGCCATATAATTTTCTAATAATGCCTTTTTATGAAGGGTATCAAAGTGATTACCCTGCTCTTCTACTATCTTACTATAAAGCAGACCGGTATCGGGAAGATAAAGCTTGAAATTTGTATTCGTTTCTACGTTACACCATTCTTCTGATGCAAAAGTTTTTGAAGGTGTTACTAAATCTTCATTATTAATTCGGGTACATTTAATAACGTAATTCGTATCAGTAAGCTTACGGATTGCGTCTTTATACATGGCATGCGTGGTACCTTTGCGGATTAATTTATATTGAAACTTTCGATTGCTTTTCATAAGCTGTTGTGTCAGGCTGTCAAATACCTGGTTCATCTTAAGTGCATCACTGACCTGATTATCCTTTAAGATGTAATCATGGTAGGAACTTACCAGAAAGCCATGCTGCTCAGATACATTTGCCACTGAGTTTAAATTCAGGTATTCATTGATCATGCCGGGCATACCGCCTATTTGAAGATATAGTTTATGAAGGCCTAATAATTCTTTATGAACAATCTCCGGTATCATTTTATTGGAATTATAATGATTTATTATGGTTTCAATATACCATTCATAACCGGTTGCTCTTAAAAATTCATCGAATTCCAGAGGAAATACCGGCAATATGATAAAATCAGAATAATCTTCCGAATCAATTCGATTACTTGAGATATAAATGATATTTTGAAATAGATTCGGAATGCTTGAGTCTTTGATCGCCATCAAGATTTCTTGGCTATAACTGATTTCATCGAGAATTAAAATTCTGCTTTCCACCGGTATCTCTTCATTTAAATGAAAATAATTCGTTAGCTGAAAAGAGATTTCGTCTGCATTATTAGAGGCAAATATACTGCGGGCTTTTGGCTCTCGCTCAAAATTAAGATAGAAAATGTTTTCAAAAAAGGCCTTTGCAAAATCATATGCAAGATATGTTTTGCCCACGCCTTTTGCACCAGTAAGCAAAATTGACTTACCGGTATTAATTTCTTTCCATTTGATTAATTCGTCGATTAATTTTCTCTTCACCGAAATTACCCCTTAAGCCTTAATTTTTTTAACAAATCCGTAAAATAATCAGGAAGCGGTGCATGGAATTCAACATATTCTCTGGTTGTTGGATGAATGAAACCAAGTACTTCAGCATGCAGTGTCTGCCCTTCTAAGTGAAAGGGATTTTTGTCTGATCCATATACGGTATCGCCAAGTAATGGATGGTGAATACTGGACATATGTACACGAATCTGATGCGTGCGGCCGGTTTCAAGGGAACATTCAATATGTGCGTACAGATTATTTATGTTTTCAATTACTTTATAATTTGTCGCAGCTGGTTTACCATTTTTATAATTGATAGCCATCTTTTGACGATTTCTTGGATCACGACCGATCGGACCTTCTACTCTCCCCGATTCTTCTTTAAAGGAGTGATAGACGATGGCTTGATAGCGTCTGGTAATCGAATGCTCTTTTAACTGCTCAGCAATGAATTGGTGCGACTTGTCATTTTTACAAACAACGATTACTCCGGTAGTATCACGGTCGATGCGATGTACGATTCCTGGACGCATAACACCGTTGATTCCGGATAGTTCGCTACTGCAATGATATAACAGTGCATTTACTAAAGTGCCGTCAGAATGGCCTGCAGCTGGGTGGACAACCATTCCTTTTGCCTTATTAATGATAATAATATCTTTATCTTCGTAAATAATGTCAATTGGAAGGTCCTGTGGCGTAATTTCAGCCACAATTGGTACCGGAAGGTTCAAGATTACAGTGGAACCGGTTTTTACCTTAGAATTGGCTTTTACGAGCTTATCATTTATAAAAATCTTGCCATCATCGATCAGTCTCTGAATATAATTCCTTGAGATATCTGATTGGATGGAGGAAAGATATTTATCAATACGAATACCATTGTCTTCTTCCGCAACGATAAATTCTAAGACCTGATCCGGTTCGGTCAGATCTAATACTTCGTCTTCTATTTCAAATCCCATGGGTTTCGTATCCTTTCATAAGATAGTTCGGAGATTTCTATTTAATGCTCGAATCAAATAATAGTTTAAACTTAATTCAAAGATTAGATGAAACAACATTTTGAACCTATATTTAATTTATTACTTTGAGAACAATAAAAGTAAAATGTTAATAGTTTGCTTTTACATTTTCATTATCAACTGATTTATTTATTTAATTATCATAATTATAATAATCAGGTCTATTTCTATAATTTTTAAATTAGCTTTTTTTCTCTTCTTCTTTATTATCTGATGCAAATTTCGATTTATCATCCACTTCATTTTCTGCGTTATTATCCAATTCATTTTCTGAGTTAGTGCTCAATGAACCTTCTTCCTTAGTATCTTCTTGCTTTTTCTTCTTTTTGAAAAGCTGATCTAGGAACACAAAATCATCATCTTTATAATAGAATATGGCGAGTAGCAATAAAATAATCGAGGAAAAAGTAAGATAAGTGTCTGCTACATTAAATAACGGGAAATTAATGATTTCAATATAAATAAAATCAACTACATAACCAAGACTGATGCGGTCAATTAAGTTACCGACAGCTCCAGCTAAAATAAATACAACGAGAAGTTTCAACGCATTATACTTCTTACCCTCTGGGATTTTCGTATATACGAAAATGATTCCTGCCATGATGATGAAGGTAAAGATGCTTAAATATCCGGCTTTATCAGGTAAAATTCCCCATACTGCTCCACTGTTTTGATGATATTGAAGTTTTAAGATTTTAGGTATGATGACGATAGCTTCCTCATTCATTACGGTTGCTTTAATCCAGAATTTAGTTCCCTGATCAAAAAGAACCAGGATAATGAAGTAAATCAAATGTTTCATCTTTTGTTTCATAGTAACCTCCAGCGGCCGTTCTACGGCAGATATTTTGTATGCGTTTTATATATTTGTTTCATAAATTATTACTGAGCAAGGATAGATAATATTGCCTCCATCATCTCCTCTTTTGAAACGGTTGAATCAATTACCGAATGACCGATTTTATCAAGAAGAATGAACTTAATTTTATCCGAATCCATTTTCTTATCCAGCCGGGAGACCTCATAGACAGCTTCGGCAGATAAACCAGGGACATGGATGGGCTGATGAAATAGTTTAATCGTTGCAAGAATATCTTCGTATTCTTTTAATGAAATATTCTCTCTCTTTTGTGATAAAAATGCAGCTGCAGCCATACCAATACAGACACATTCGCCGTGAAGAAGTTTAAAGTCCATCAATTTCTCAACAGAATGACCTATCGTATGTCCGAAATTGAGCAGTGCTCGTTCCCCTAATTCTTTCGGGTCCTTCTCTACTACTTCTTTTTTAATACAGCAGCTTCGCTCAATCATTTCGTTTAGTACAGAATAAGTTTTACTTTCGATGCCCTCGGTATTTGCCTTCAACCATTCATAATACTCAGAATCCTTGATTAATCCGTGCTTGATGATCTCTCCCATACCGGAATAATATTCGTTATCACCAAGTGATAATAGAGTTGTCAGATTCATATAAACTAATTGGGGCTGATGAAAAGCGCCAACCATATTCTTATAAGATTTATAGTCGACACCAGTTTTTCCGCCGATGCTAGAATCTACCATAGCCAGTAAAGAAGTTGGAATCTGGAGAAAACGAACTCCTCTGAGATAGGTAGCTGCAGTAAAACCTGTCAAATCACCGACAACACCTCCACCAAGTGCCACTAGAACGTCACTACGGTCGAATCCAGCCAATATTAACTCTTCATAGCATTCATTTACCGTAGCAAGGTTTTTGCTGGAATCTCCGGCGATAAAGGTATAGCTGATTACTGTTTTGGCAATCGGGGCCAGAAGATTTTTAATCTCTTCTAAATAATACTTTTCAACATTGTGATCGGTGATAATCATAAATCTGCGATGTTCCATTCCCAGTGCACAGATCTTCTCCGCTAATTTACCGAAGTCCGGTTCAAACATGATATCGTATGCGGGCTTATTCTCATAATTTACAGTCAGTGTCTGATTCATAAAAAATGCATAACCGTATTCATCTAATAATGACGAGGCTATGCAATCCCCCTTATC
>JBASOB010000071.1:0-2642 GCA_049657865.1 Mobilitalea sp. | reverse complement strand
TACATACACTTCTCTGATATTGATGGTAAAATTGGTCGGTCTGCCAAGTTTTGTAGCATCATCTGATAGAGAATATTGGTTCTTGGCCATACAGATTGGAAATTCCCTGTATCCAAGGCATTCAATCGTCTTGATTGCATTTTCAGCCGCCGGGTCATAAGTGACACCATCTGCACCGTAAATTTCTTTTGCAATTGTCTCAATCTTCTCTTTTATGGATAAATCAAGTTCATATAAAGGCTTAAAATGGCTCTCTTTGGTTTCCATTGTATTCAGAACCTTCTGAGCTAAATCAATTCCACCTTCTCCACCCTTTTCCCATACTTCACATAGTGAGAATTCGCAATTACGGCTTTCGCAGAATTCCTTCACATAATTTAACTCGGCATCCGAATCCGTTACAAATCGATTGAGACTTACAATAATCGGTACTCCGAATTTATGCAGATTCTCGATATGTTTTTCTAGGTTGACGATTCCCTTCGTTAATGCCTCCAGGTTCTCTCTGCAGAGTTCTGTCTTCGCGATTCCACCATTATATTTAAGGGCTCTTATCGTTGCAACAAGTACGATTGCATCTGGAGTTAATCCTGCCATTCTGCATTTAATATCAAGGAATTTCTCTGCTCCCAAATCGGCACCGAAGCCTGCCTCTGTCACAACTACATCAGCTAATTTAAGCGCAGTTTTGGTTGCTCTTACGCTGTTACATCCATGTGCGATATTGGCAAACGGTCCACCATGAATGATAGCCGGTGTATTTTCCAGTGTCTGAATCAGGTTCGGTTTCAAGGCATCCTTTAGCAGTGCAGCCATTGAGCCAACCGCTTTGATCTGCTTTGCAGTAACCGGTTTACCGTCATGGGTATAAGCTACTACCATACGTCCTAAACGTTCTTTTAAGTCCTTCATGTCATCAGAAAGGCAGAGTACCGCCATAATTTCAGAAGCTACCGTAATAATGAAATGATCCTCTCTCACTACGCCGTCCGCTTTACGTCCAAGGCCGACCACGATATTGCGGAGGACTCTGTCATTGATATCGACGCAGCGTTTCCATACAATCTGATTCGTATCGATATTCAATTCATTTCCCTGCTGAAGGTGGTTATCAAGCATAGCAGCCAACAAATTATTAGCAGAGGTAATTGCATGAAAATCTCCAGTAAAATGTAAATTCAAATCTTCCATCGGAACAACCTGTGCATAACCGCCGCCCGCAGCTCCCCCTTTGATGCCAAAGCATGGACCAAGCGAGGGTTCCCGTAGAGCAATCACAGATTTTACATTCATTTTACCAAATGCCTGACCGAGTCCAACGGTTGTCGTGGTCTTTCCTTCGCCTGCCGGTGTTGGATTGATGGCTGTTACCAAAACCAACTTACCATCTTTATTATCTTTAATTTTATCCCATAATTCATCGGTAAGCTTTGCCTTATTCTTTCCGTAAAACTCGAGGTCATCTTCTGCTATATTTAGCTTCTTCGCAACTTCTCTAATATGTAGCAACTGCGCTTCCTGCGCAATCTGAATGTCTGATTTCATTAATAAGCCCTGCCTTTCGTATACCGCTGCATTTTAAATACTTCTTATTAGATTGTAAACACAAATTCTCGAATTATCAAGATGAATATTCCATTATATAGAAAAATAATAAATACTATATCATTTACTAATGAAACAAAATTTCTATTTCACTCCATTATCTGGGAAAACGATGAATTCTCTGGGTTTTTCCTATGAATCAGTAAATATTACTTGCGTAATGAAAAGAATTCAGTATATACTATTTATATTGATTTTAAGTCAGTTCTATTGTAACTGTTCTGTACCTTCGCAGTTACAGGGTATCTTATGATACCTATGCACACAAAGCGGATAATAACCATCCTCTGTGATATTTACCTACTCGAATCCACTACGTGATTCTTGTTTTTTAATAGTTCTCTTAAATTATAGATTAATAAATTTACATACATTAACCTACTTGTTTGATAATGAAAGGATGTTTCCCATGAAATATAATACCGTGATTTTTGATTTAGACGGAACCTTATTAAATACTCTTGACGATCTGTGTGATAGTTTAAATGAAATCTTAGAAGTGAAGGGTTATGAACCTAGAACTATCGAAGATGTAAGACGTTTTGTAGGAAATGGTGTCAGAAATCTGGTTCGTTTATCCGTACCTGAGAGTTGTACCGAAGTTGAAGTCACTGAAATAATGGATGAATTTAAAATCCATTATAGCAAAAACATGAAGAAGAAAACCAGACCTTACAATGGAATTATGGAGCTTCTGTTAGATCTGATTCGTTATAATTATAAAATTGGTATAGTTTCGAATAAATATGATTCTGCTGTAAAATCTTTGGTTCGGACCTACTTTGGTAATCTGATTCCAGTTGCTATCGGTGAAAGTTCAGAAATCAAGAGAAAACCTGCTCCAGATAGTATTTTCACTGCCGTTGAAGAACTTCATTCCGATCTTGCACATACCATTCTGGTTGGTGATTCCGAAACAGACGTACAGACAGCTAAAAATGCCGGAATTCCCTGCATCGGAGTTACCTGGGGATTTCGTAACCGTGAAGTACTGAGAGAAGAAGGCGCAGACTTCTTAATTGATACTCCGAAAGAAT
>JBASOB010000070.1:0-5097 GCA_049657865.1 Mobilitalea sp. | reverse complement strand
TCATAAGTTCATCCGAAAAGTTAAGTATTCTTCTAACTACCCCTGGTTCACACGGAGTTTGTACTGCCTCATTTCGATAACCAATCATCCTGTTATCTCCTATCTTTAATAAATTTTCGATTCAATTACTCTTAGTTTACATGAATATTCCAATACGTTAACCCAAAAGATTTGGTAATACTGAAGTGAAAAATGGTATATAGGTAACTAAGATTAATACAAATACCATTGTAAGGAACATCGGAAGCATCGCAACCGAGGTCTTCTCAATCTTGGTCCTACCGATAGAGCATCCAACAAACAAAACCGAACCGACAGGCGGTGTACATAATCCAATTGCTAATGAGAAGATCAGGACAATACCAAAGTGAGTTGCCGTCATCCCATAATGAGTAGCTACCGGAATTAAGATTGGTGACATAATCAAGATTAGAGGTGCCATATCCATAATACATCCTAATAATAAAAGGAGCAATACCATAAGCGCATATACGATATATGGGTTATCACTAATCGATAACAATGCATTTGTTAGCATACTTGGTACCTTTAAATAAGTCATCATCCATGCAAATGCATTGGCTGCAGCGATTAAACTGAGTACTAATGCTAACGTTCTAAGGCATCGATCTAAAATCGGTATCATCTCTTTAATTTTGATCTCCCTAATAACAAAAAAAGTAAGTATAAAGGCATAGATACAGGCAATCGACGCTGATTCTGTTGCTGTGAAAATACCACCAGATACACCGCCAACAATGATAACAATCGTCATCAACGAAGGAACTGCTTTTACTGCACTCATCAAGCGCTCTTTTGCCGTCATTTTTCGTCCCCTTGGATATTTTCGTTTAATTGCTATAAAAAAGGATAAAATCATAAGCGAAATTCCAAGGCAGATACCAGGAAATAATCCTGCCAAAAATAAGTTTCCGACAGATACTGCCGAACCGGCACATACTGCATACATAATCATGTTATGGCTGGGCGGAATCAGTATCCCCTGACAGGAACTCGTAACTGTGATGCCTACAGCAAACTCCGCATCATATCCTTCCTCCTTCATCATCGGAATAAGTACTGCTCCAATCGAGGAGGTATCTGCTACCGCTGAACCAGAGATACCGCCGAAGAACATACTTGCCAGTACATTCACATGTGCTAATCCTCCCGGCATCCATCCAACAAGTGCATGCGAGAATTTAATCAGACGTTGTGAGATACCCCCGCTTCCCATAATTTCACCTGCTAATATGAAAAATGGAATTGCCAGAAGATTCACTTTATTCACGCCGGCAACCATTTGCTGCGTAATCGGCATAAGTCCAAGACCACAGTATATTGCACACGTCCCGCTTGATAAAATTAATGAAAAGGTAATCGGCACTTTAAGTAATACTAAAACAAAAAATCCTAACAGTAAAATTGCAATTGCAACATTGATATTGATCATTTTACATTACCTCCTTTGCCTGTTGCACTATTTTACTGTCACTATCAAGTTCATCCTCAACCGACATTCCCATTACTCTTTTTACAATAAAAACTATACTATCTAAACAGACAACAAATCCGGCAATCGGGATTACGATATATAGCCATCTTGCAGACCATCCAGTAGCAGCTAAGGAACGGGTTGCTGTATGTACTAATTTTGCGCCGTAATAACACATTAAAACTCCTGTAATACCTACTGCAATTTCAGAAAAATAATTTAATGCTGTTTGTATCGCTTGTGGCAATCGATCAGAAAGAAAGGTTATTCTGATATGAAGTTTATGTTTGACTCCTTCTACCATGCTAAAAAATGTAAACCATACGAAAAATATGGTTGCCACTTCCTGAGCCCATACGATGCCGCTTCCAAACTGTCTGAAAACGACATCTGCACAGATAGCAAGAAGCATAATCATTAATGCGATTTTATCTATTGTACTGATACAAAAATGCAGCAGATCATAAACTTTTTTTAATATTTTCATTGGTACCCCATTCTGCCATATAAGCAGCCTTTGCTTTAAACTGATTATTTACCCATTTCTATAATCTGGTCAATAACATCTTGATATTCTGCACCATATGTTTCATATAACGGCTGGATTGCTGCCTGGAATTTTTCAAGTTCCCCTTCTTCTAATTCAACCCATTCCACATCCGGTGTATCTTTTTCGACTAATGCTTTTGATTCAATTTCCTGAGCAGCCCAAGCAGTAATTTCAAATTCCTGTGTTTCTTTTGCACATTCTTTGATAATCGCCTGATCTTCAGCCGATAAAACTTCAAGTGCGATTTCTGAACCAGCTAAAATTTCAGGAACTCTTGAGTGATCATCCATAATATAGTAAGGACATACTTCGTCCTGGCTGAAAGATTCATAGGTTGGAATATTGTTTTCAGCTCCATCAATGGTCCCATCCTGAACCGCTTGATAGACATCTCCCTGACCACAGTTCATTGCATTTGCTCCTAATGCTTTTGTTAAATCGAACATCATTTCATTATTCTGCATACGGAAAGTCAAACCCTTCATATCAGAAAGTTTCGTGATTTTCACATTCGAATAGAAACATCTCGAACCACCATCATACCAGCAAAGACCTACTAGTCCTGCTGAAGAAATTGATTCCAACATTGTTTGTCCTAACTCACTGTTTAAAACTTTCCACATATGTTCTGAGTCATTATAAAGAAATGGCATCATAAGGGCATTCAAACTTGGCTCAAAGTTAGCCATAGGCGCAAGGGACACACGAGCGAATGCCAGGGTACCCATCTGCATTTGTTCCACAACATCTGCCTCTTCTCCTAAAGTAGCATCTGTATATACTTCAACTTTAATTCTTCCATTTGTTTTTTCTCCTACTAATCTTGCAAATTCTTCATCCGCCATAGCAGTTGGATATCCTGCCGTATGGATTTCTGCAAGCTGTAATACAATTTCAGCTTCCACTGCTGACTCTTCTGCCGGCGTAGTTGTTGCTTCTTCTTTTGCAGTTTCTTTCGGATCTTCCTTTTCAATTGTTCCGGAAGTACCACATGCTGACATGCTTATAATCAAACTTGCGGCTAACAGTATACTTAACATTTTTTTCTTCATTCTTCCCCATACCCTTCTGTTTTAGCTCTATTTAACAAGTAAATAGGCTTACCTTCATGAGCTTGAAATTGATTTTTACTCCAAGCCTTCCTCATATCTGCTTTCCGTGCTGTTTATAAAATTCTTATAAACTGCCTCTTAAATATAATGAATTTTCAATATGGTTACTACAGACATAATTGTTTTTATTATCATAATTATGCTACCCAAGTATATTTATCTCTCCACGTTAAATTATTTCTATTTTGATAATAAGCAGGATGATTCTATTAAAACAAAATTATGCTATTGTATTTTATTATTGATATCTTCAACTCTTTCCCTCGTTTTATATATACTTGGGGTCAGTCCTTCGACCTTTTTAAATACTCGAGTAAAATAGTTTGCGTCTTCATATCCAACGGTATAACCAACTTCAGCGATATTCATATCAGTATCATCAAGAAGTTTTTTTGCTTTTTTAACACGCAAGTTAATCATATAATCAATATAGCTTGTTTTTTGATACTCTTTAAATAACTTAGCAAAATAATAGGTACTAAAACCAATATAACTGGCAGCCTCCTCTAGAGAGATGTCCTTGTTATAATTTTCTTCTGTATAGTTACATATTTTTTGAATCAGAACTTGATTCTTATCTCTGCTAATATCTGCTATCGAGTCCAAATAATCTAGAATTATTCCAAAAAGACTCATCATGGAAGAATAATTATCGACATCCCCAATCCTCTCATCCGCCTGTAGGAAGATAGAGAAACTACCCCTGAATTTCAACCTGAGCGTACGTTTAATGACACTATACAGACCTCTTACTTCTCTGTTAAAAGCAGACTTGTAATGATATTCCCGCTGCAGTACGCATGCAATTTCCTGTATTTTAAGCCTTGCCTCAGAAACATCAAGCTTTTGTATCGCCTGAATGCATTTTTCCTCCAATTCATATGGATAGCAGTCACACTTTTTCTCGTCCAGATAAAACGCTTTCATGCTGGCTTGGTACATTGCATCCGGAAGTAAAGATTCCTGACATACCGGATCAGAAATCCCATAAGGTAATTCTCTTGTGATGACCTTTAACCCTCTATTGATGAAAGAATCTACCTGATATTCAATTTTCTCAGAGCCTTTCATTTCAGAAGGGAATACAAACAAAAGTTTTATTGCATCTCCAACTAATCCAGTAACTAATATAACCTTCTCTTTTTTGCATAACTCTTCAATTTTTTCTATCATACGCCTTTTAAATATTCCTTTTTGAAAGATACTTAAACTATCATCATTATTAATATCAGAAATATCTATTACTGCTGTTACCCCGCATCCAAACGACACATCCATGATTTTAAGATATTGACCAAGCTGATCTGGGTTTGTATTAAAGTTACCAAGCATTCCAATAAACTCCTCATGAAATTGCCTGGTAATCTGTTCAAATTTATTTTCAATCTGTCGTCTTTTTTCACAGCTTTCCAAACGGTTTTTAATTTTTATAGTAACTTTTTTGATAAGTTCCAATATGGTTTCTATTTCTACCGGTTTCAATAAGATTGCTTCTGCATCAAGTTCAATCGCTTCTTTCGCATAATCAAAAAAATCATAAGCAGTAATAAAGACGATATTAGTATCTGGAAGATACTGTTTTATTATTTTTGCAGCCTCTATTCCAGAGCGACCTGGCATCTTAATGTCCATAAAAATAAGATGTGGTTGAAATTCACGTGCTTTTTCCACCACTTCAACCCCATTAGTTGCAACTTCGATTTCATAGATACTGCCAAACTCTCTCTTCATCACAATCTGCATGGCCTGACGTTCAATATATTCATCATCCGCTAATAATAATCTCAGCATACTATACTTCCTTTCGTTTCCGATATTCCAATCATAAATACGGTTCCTTTGCCTAGTGTACTTCGTACTTTATACGAGACTAAATCGCCATACGCATAATTTAATCGATAACATACATTTTCTATGCCGATGGGAACATCTTTTGTAAA
>JBASOB010000069.1:0-4264 GCA_049657865.1 Mobilitalea sp. | reverse complement strand
CTACCAAGATGTTTGAATAATCGGATTCCATATTATCGCATCACATTCTAACAAGCTGCAAGATTAATAACAAATCAGATTATAACAAATTATTCTATTAAGATGCAAGATTAATCGCAATTCCATATTATCACATCACATTCTTGCAAGCTGCAAGATTAATCGCAATTCCATATATTTCAGAAATAATCTCTCAAGCTTCAATTATGCACCCTTTTGCTATATCGTTCAAGAAGTTTTTTTATTAATAGAATTTTCTTGATATTAATACTTATTCATGTTAAACTTTTATTAATTTATACCAATAGAATTGAGGGAGTAGTTTGCATACAATACTGTATGTGGCTAAGTCAACATATTGATTTCCAATCTGCTTTTTATTTTAGATCGAAAATCTGGCTTACCTGAAAGAACGAGACTCATGTATGGTCGTATTCCGTCCATACATGGGCTTTATTTTTGTGATTGGTATTTAAATATTTTTAACTGAAAGGGTACTTATTATGGATATTATTACACTAATTCTACTTGCAATCGGCTTATCAGCAGACGCTTTTGCCGTCTCCGTTACGAATGGTATCTGCAGCCGCAAAATCACAAAAAGGAATGCGCTTGTTACTGCTCTAACCTTTGGATTTTTCCAAGCGCTCATGCCAGTTCTTGGTTTCCTTCTCGGCAAAACCTTTTCTGGATTTGTAAACCGCTACCAGCACTGGATTGCACTTATTTTACTCGCTTTCATTGGGTTTAACATGGTCAAAGAAGCCCTTAAGGAATTTAAAGATCCCGAAAGTTGCGATTTAAATAAAGATATTTTTACAGCAAAGAATCTTGTAATGCAGGGTATTGCAACAAGCATCGATGCACTTGCTGCAGGTGTCAGTCTGGCCGTACTTGATGTAAATATCTACTCTGCTTCCCTTTTAATCGGAGCAATTACCTTTATCTGCTGTCTGTTTGGTGTCTATATCGGTAAAAAGTTTGGATTTATATTAGGCGCTCGAGCTAAATTAGTGGGTGGACTAGTGTTGATTATTATCGGACTAAAACTATTCATTACCGGACAATTTCTATAAAAAGAACACGAATTTATATATTTCACTTTTCTCGTTTATAGTTTCCATCTCATTAATTTATTTGCATCCAAAAGGATTATTATGTAATTCAATTTATTTCTATGCTATAATGAATGAGTAGTGAATAAGTTGCAAGATTGCTTATAACTTGTGTTCGGAACAAAAGAACATGAATACGCATTTTGTTCATGATAGAAAAATCCTACAGAATGAAAGGAGTAATCCTATGAGTTATGATGAGTGTTTCACAAAATTACCACAGATTGAAACGAATCGGCTTATTCTTCGTCAGATTACTGACAGTCCAAGCGATGGCAGTGATACTTTAGAGTTCATAAACGATTATGATGTATATCGTTATTGGGGTTTGTATGACGAAGCGAATGATATAAACGGCCGACATCGTCCAAAGAAGAAAACAAGATTAGATTATTTATATAAATCAACCTTATCAGAATATCATGCACGCCGCGAACTTTCCTGGCTAATGGAATTAAAAGATACCCATAAGGTAATCGGTGAAATTGTATTATATGATTTTCATTTGCATAAGCAGGCAGATATCGGCTACCGGATCAACAAGGAATACTGGGGCAAGGGATTTGCACCCGAAGCAGGCCAAGCTATGGTTAAGGCGGCTTTCGAATTACTTGATTTAAACCGTCTTCAGCTTCGTTGTTTCGCCAGCAATATCGGCTCGATTCGAGTGGCAGAAAAGTTGTTATTTACCAGAGAGGGCTTAATTCGAGAAGGCGTTATCATAAATGTAGTCACAGATTATTATATTTATGGAATGTTAAAATCAGATTATGTAAAACAACCTATAAGTGATTCTATTGTACAGATTAGGAATGATTAACCAGATTTTTTTTTGCAGGTAATACATCTTATTAATGTCTGCATTCTACTGTTTGCAGACTCCCAGAGAATGGAGATCAATTATGAAGAAGGCATTATTTATCGGAGGAACCGGAACAATCAGTACTGCTATCACAGCTCTTGCACCACAAAGCGGATTCGAATTATATCTGCTAAATCGTGGTAATAAATCAAACTTTGTGCCATCAGGAGTTAAAGTAATTGAAGCGGACATTTACAACGAACCTGATGTTCGTGAAAAATTAAAAGATCTAAGTTTTGATGTTGTTGTTGAATTCATTGCCTTTAATGTTGATGCACTCAAACGTGATGTTCGTTTGTTCCAAGGCAAAACGAAACAATATATCTATATCAGTTCTGCTTCTGCTTACCAAAAGCCGCTTTCTTCCCCTTTTATCACAGAAAGCACACCTCTTTATAATCCCTTCTGGGACTATTCCCGCAATAAAATAGCCGGGGAAGAATATCTGATGGAGGAGTACCGTAATAATGGATTTCCAGTCACTATTATCCGGCCCAGCCATACTTATGGAAGTTGTGATGTTCCTCTTGCTATTCATGGAAGAAATGGCAGTTATAGCGTTATTGACCGTATTCGCAAAGGCAAGAAAGTTATTGTTCATGGAGATGGCAATACTCTGTGGACATTAACCCATAATACAGATTTTGCAAAAGCTTTTGTTGGAATAATGGGCAACAGCCATGCAATTGGAGAAGCACTCCAGATAACTTCCGATGAAAGCCTTACCTGGAACCAGATTTATGAGATTATCGGTGATGCAGTTGGCATGAAACCTAATATCGTTCATATCCCCTCCGAAACTTTAGCAAAAGCTCATCCTGATTTTGTCGGCTCCTTATTAGGCGATAAAGCACATACCGTTATTTTTGACAATTCAAAGGTAAAGCATCTTGTTCCTGGTTATGTTGCAACTACTCGCTTTGATCAAGGAGTAAGAAGTACTTTGGAATATATTTCAACTCATCCAGAACTTCAGAAAGAGGATCCTGAGTTTGATGACTGGACAGATAGAATGATAGAAACTTATGAATCTTTTGAAAGCAACCTACCTCAATTTTAGTTTATTATCATAAAACATTTAATATAGCTTGTCACATTATGATTCTATGTCATAGTACCTATACTTTATAAGCTTTCTATTATGATATACCTGTAAACCTTTTATTTTATATTTGAAAATACATTGTCACGTTTTGTCCTATCTGATAATAGAAAGTTTGATTTGTATGCTTTCTGTTATTATATACCTATAAGGCTTTTTATTTTATATTTGAAAATACATTGTCACGTTATGATCCTATCTGATAATAGAAAGTTTGATTTGTATGCTTTCTATTATTATAAAAACTTATAAGGTTGCTATTTTTTATATGTTAAAAACCAGCAGCCTTGTATCCTTAGACTAAGGAGTTTCAAATGAAAACATTATATATTTCCGATTTAGATGGCACTCTTCTTCACCCGAATGTGGAACTATCCTCAAATTCCATATCCATTATTAATAACTTGATTGGACAGGGAATGTTATTCTCTGTGGCAACGGCAAGAACAATCGCTTCCGTTAGACCTATTTTAAAGAATGTAGCTGTTACGATGCCAATTGTTCTAATGAATGGGGTCGCAATTTACGATTTGAACGAAAACAAATATGTCAAAATTGAAGTTTTTCCCCAAAAAAGCATTCTTTTATTAATGTCTATTATTCGAGATTATCATCTTAAAGGATTTGCTTATACCATTACGGACGGAGTTATGGCTACTTATTATAAAGAATTAAAAACTAAGGGCATGCAGGATTTTTATCAGGAACGAGTGGACCGCTATCAGAAAAAGTTCGTACAAATAGATGATTTCTCCTCACTGTTAGGTGAACCCATCATATATTTTTCCTTGCTGGATCAGAGAGATTATTTAGAACCGATTCATCTTCTTCTAGAAACAATACCCGATTTAAATTGCGTTTTTTATAAAGATAATTATTCACCAGATTTATGGTATCTGGAAATCTACAGTAAAACTGCTTCTAAATACCATGCGGTACAATTCTTGCGTTCCTACCTGAATCTGGACTCGATAGTCTGCTTTGGTGACAATCGCAACGATCTTCCTCTATTTGAAGCCTCCGATAAAAGGATTGCTGTTGGTAATGCTGTTGAAGAATTACAATCAAAAGCTGATCTAATCATCGGAAAAAATTATGAAGACGGAGTTGCAAACTGGTTGGCTAATAACTTCAAGTTATAAACTAAGTACTCCTATCCTTTGTGATACTAAGTGCTCCTATACT
>JBASOB010000068.1:0-3134 GCA_049657865.1 Mobilitalea sp. | reverse complement strand
GTACTATACAATACCTATAAGTAACTACTTAATCGAGAAAAACCGGGAGCGTCAATATACTTCTCCCGGTTTTTCAGAATATAAAGATATTCCTATTATAGCAATATCAATATTATTTGTAAATAGTTGTAATACTGTAATAATACACGAACTTTTCTATCTTTTTTATGAAAAAAAGCGATGAGAATTATAAGGAATATCATGCTATTAACTATATTTCAGAAACCTTATTCATATGAATATCCAAAAGAATAATCCGAAAGAATAATTCACACAAACATAGATCATAATCACATAAATAAAAAATAGATAGCTATACCTATATTTGAAATCTAAAAATACTCTCTAGTACAGTGCACTTGGCTGACAAACTTTTGGATTATATCCATGATCAATCAAGTCCTGAACTATCTGCTGTTTGTGTTCATGTCCGAACGCTTCCATCGTAATGGTAAGCTCCACGGCTGCATTACGGTTAAGGCTGACGAACTGATTATGTTCCAAGCGGATTACATTACCCTGTGCCTTTGCAATAATAGAGGCAACATTAACTAATTCACCTGGTCTGTCAGGAAGTAAGACGGATACTGTAAATACACGGCCTCGTTCGATTAATCCATGTTGTACAACGGAGGACATCGTAATCACGTCCATATTACCGCCGCTTAAGATTGAAACGATCTTTTTATCTTTACAGTTTAAATGCTTTAAGGCGGCAACGGTTAATAAACCGGAGTTTTCGACAATCATTTTATGGTTTTCGATGATATCCAGGAAACTAACTACTAGTTCATGGTCTTCTACGGTAATAATCTCGTCAACATTTTCCTGAATATATGGGAAAATAATGCTTCCCGGAGTTTTCACGGCAGTACCATCCGCAATGGTATCTACGGTAGGAAGCGTTACGACATGCCCAGCTTTTAGGGATTCCTTCATGCAGGCTGCCCCGGCCGGTTCAACACCAATGATTTTAACTTTTGGATTCAACATTTTAGCTAAGGTAGAAACGCCTGCAATTAAGCCGCCGCCACCAATAGGAGCAAGTATGATATCAACGGTAGGAAGCTCTTTGAAAATCTCCATTGCAATGGTTCCCTGTCCAGTAGCAACTACTTCATCATCAAAAGGGTGGATAAAGGTATATCCCTTCTCTTCTGCTAATTGATATGCATATTGGCAGGCTTCATCATATACATTACCATATAAAATTACTTCAGCACCATAACTTTTTGTTCTGTTTACTTTGATTAACGGCGTAGTAGAAGGCATAACAATGACTGCTTTTGCTTTAAAAAGCTTTGCGGCATAAGCGACACCCTGCGCATGATTTCCTGCAGATGCAGTAATAAGGCCTTTGTCTCGTTCTTCCTGCGTTAAAGTACTGATTTTATAATATGCTCCGCGTACTTTGTATGCACCGGTATATTGCATGTTCTCTGGCTTTAAGTAAACTTTATTTCCTGTTGAATTTGATAAATATTCACTATATACCAGATCGGTACGAAGAATAACCTTCTTGACAGCCTCTGTAGCCTCTTCAAATTTTTCTAATGTAATCATATGACCTGACCTCCATCTACGTGTCTGGTTCACGCTCCTAATAAATATATTATGTTGAATACTAATCATTATTAATCAATACTATCACAAAATCAACCAGGTGAACCATTCTAAATTCATATCCAAACTATAAATTTAAGTTATGACTCACAATACAATCTTATATCCAGGTTATGATAAAAAATAATTTGCTTAACGAATTATAAATATAGCATATACGCTAAAATGTCATAAGTACATCAATAACCAAAAAACAGAAGATACCTGCATCTGTATTCAGATTGGCGTCGTCCGGCTGACAAGGCTGCCTATATCCGACTAGAGACTCAGTTATATGAGGCTCTACAAAGGATATGCCGCCGGAAGGTAAGGCAGCCAAATGGATACAGATGCAGGTATCTTCGCCGCATTACTTAAAATGTACTTATGACCCTCAAATCATATTTTTCAGTAACCTTATATTTATTTTTGAAACAATGCATTAATAAAATCTTCTGCATTAAATTTCTGCAGATCATCAATCTGTTCCCCTATTCCAATATATTTAACGGGAATTCCAAGCTCTGACTGAATCGCAATTGCAATTCCGCCTTTTGCGGTTCCATCAAGTTTCGTCAGAACAATCCCTGTGACATTTGCTACTTCACTGAATTCTTTCGCTTGTGCTAATGCATTCTGACCTGTCGTACCATCAAGTACAACAAGCGTTTCTCTATATGCTTCAGGATATTCACGTTCAATTACACGATCAATCTTCTTTAATTCATCCATTAGATTTTTCTTGTTTTGAAGACGCCCAGCCGTATCACAGATTAATACGTCTGTATTTCTTGCTTTTGCAGCGGTTACGGCATCAAAGATCACAGCAGCTGGATCAGAACCTTCTTTTTGTGCAATGATTTCTACGTTTGCCCGGTGTGCCCATTCTGTCAGCTGTTCAATTGCAGCTGCACGGAAGGTATCTGCAGCAGCAACCATAACTTTTTTGCCTTGCTCTTTCATCTGTCCTGCAAGTTTGCCTACAGAAGTAGTTTTACCTACTCCGTTTACACCGATCAGTAATACGACGGATTTGCGTTTTTCAAATTCATAGGCAGTTTCTTTTAACTGCATCTGCTCTTTCATGCTATTAATTAAGAGCTGTCTGCATTCAAGTGGATCTTTAATTTTGTTTTCTTTAACTTTTAACTTTAAATTCTCGATAATTGCAGTTGTCGTATTAATGCCTAAATCGGCCATAATAAGGGTTTCTTCGAGTTCTTCGTAAAAGTCATCATCAATACTGGAAAAGCCGCTGAAAATAGCGTCTATGCCGTTTGCAATACTATTACGTGTCTTCGATAAGCCCTGAACTAATTTACTGAAAAAACCTGTTTTTTCACCCATGAATAACCTCCGCTATTTTGCTATATTAAAGATAGTTATGTGAAGAAAGTCACATAATTCTTTTATAAATCTTATTATTAATAGTATAAACGATATGATTCGTTTTTTATACTATTTTTCTAACTGATTTTCAATCAAACTTACTGATACCAAAGTTGACACACCCTTTTCCTGCATCGTAATAC
>JBASOB010000067.1:0-6906 GCA_049657865.1 Mobilitalea sp. | reverse complement strand
GCTCAAGTGGGAAATGATGAAAATCGATGAAGGATGGGCATGCGTATATGCTCCAGGAACCAATCAGGGAACCTATCCTTGTATTTTATTTCAGCAAAATACGGAGTATAAACCGCCTGTATGGCCAGAAAAACCCGAAGCTCAACAGCAAATGGCACATTTAGACTTCGCCGTTAATGATTTAGAAAAAGCAGTTCAATATGCAATCCATTGTGGAGCAGCAATCGCAGAGGAGCAATTTTCCGATGATTGGAGAGTAATGATTGACCCCTCTGGACACCCTTTTTGCTTATGTCAAATGAAATCAATTATCGAGAGTACCCATTTTGGGTTGTTATAGAAAATTACGAAATCGAAAGGAAATTGCAATAGCATGGAGTAGTTACCAATATTTAATTTTTATCTTGATATTAAGTAAATAAATTGATATAGTTAATTTATTACAAATGGAAGGATGTGGTATATATGTTAAAGTTAAGCATTGTTTTTGAGGTGGCACTAGGATAAAGCCTAAGGTGTTTGAATTTATTTAAATCTGCCTCTGGTTGTTATTCTTTTGCCTTTACTATGATGCAAACTAAGAAAACAACAACAATAGGAGGTTCTACAAATGAGAAAGTTTATATTAAAAGAAAAGTATGAAACATTAATACAAGGATTGATTGATGATTTCAATAAAAGCCATAGTTATAACTATATTATGGGACCGAATGCGTTATGCCTTATAGAGATTTTATGCGAAGAAATGAACTTAAAACCGGGAATGCGTGTTTTGGACATGGGCTGTGGAGCAGGTTTTACATCAATTATTTTCGCTAAAGAATATGGTGTTACCGTGTTCGCTCATGATTTCTGGACTCCTGCAACTGAAAATTATGAGCGATTTGTAAAAGCTGGAGTGGAAGACAGGGTATTTCCATTTCATACAGAGGCACATAATCTACCATACTCTGACAATTTCTTTGATGCAGCTATCAGTATTGATGCATACCATTACTTTGGCACTGACGAATGTTATTTAGGTGACCATTATGCTAAATTAGTAAAACAGGGTGGGCAATTTGGTCTTGTGAACCATGGTCTTTCAAGAGAATTTTCAAATGGTTTGCCAGAAGGAATGAAACCTTTTTGGGAACCTAATATGTATGCATGGCACAGTGCCGAATGGTGGCAAAACTTATGGCAAAAATCTGGCTTGGTTGATGTTACCAATGCCCAAGAGATTCCAGATGGTAAGGCAATTTGGAGAATGACCGCAGATAACGAACTTCACGATGCGGATACAGAAAACTACCTTACGTTAATGCTCATGACAGCATTAAAAAAATAATTTAGTTTATAAAAGGGAAAGCATATGCTTTCCCCTTTATTTAAGAAGGTATGTTGTCATGATACGCACGAATATATAATTTAAGATGACTAATACCACCACCTATTCCTACGAACTAAAAATAGCTGACACAAGATGTAAAAGATTGCATATTAACTATATAAAGCTACGACAACAACGGAAACCTGACTGCATCCTCGTACGGAACCGAATATTCATTCTGTTTTGAACAGGTTGAGGAGATAATTTTCACCTACAAGTATAAATGGGAAGATAATAAAACATATTACATAATTCTAATAGGAGTGGGAGCGCATGAGAGTAATACTTTTAACAGATTTACATATTAAACCTGAAAGTACCCCTGAATCTATAATGTGGGTAAAACATTTTTGTGTTTTTATGCGCAGTAATAGCTGTAGGGAAACACTTGTATTTGTTTTAGGCGACGTTATTAATCAAGGTATAAAAAGTGCTTTTGATGCTGCAGATCTCGTTTTTTCATATATTGAACGAGAATTATCCACTGTAAACTACCAAATATTCTTTATCCCTGGCAATCACGATTATTGCGAAGAAAGTTTAATGGAATTCAAACATTTTTGTGATCTACATCAATCAAAATCTGTTCAACTATTTGACTTTTCCGCTAAGAAAACTTGGAATTATTTATCTGGCGAGATAAATTTTATTATCACAGACTCTGTGAATAACAGTAAATACAATATACCTGGGCAGCTTGATAAGGATGGTATTAGAGAATGTTTGTCGCCAGGAAAAAGGAATATCCTTCTGCTTCACCACAGTATGGTTTTCGAGGATATAGGAACACACACAGGAATTATTGACCAATCTTCGGCCCTTACATTTTTGGATGAGTGTGGTATACAGTATATATTTCATGGACACTCACATGCTACACGTAAATTCTTATTGAAAGGTGAACTCTTCCTTTACGGTGTAGGATCTATCGGTCTTGAGGAAAAAGATCTCGAAGGTCTCATAAATGAGCAAGAACAATTCTTAGAGGTTAGCATAAACGGAAAGTATATGGAAATTGTTAAAAACTGGATGTATCGAGGAGGAGGTGAAGCATATGCTGCAATTCAAATCTATCCTGAAATTGATAAACAGTATGGCGATTGTACTTCTGTCAATTTAAAAAAATATGATCAGCCCATGAGGTATATTGATAGATATGTTCTCACGAGAGATCTTGCATCAGAAGATAAACTTACTTGCGCATTTAGTATGGACAAAAAGGTTTCACTTTTAGAAGTTTGCAGTACAAATATGCATATCCTTCTCATAGCAGATGCAGGCTCAGGAAAAAGTATAGAGTTAAAAAATATCGCATATGCTAATTCACGTGGAAACCCTTATATGATACCAATTTTAATGTCGTTAAATATATATAAAGGTCAAACGATTCAGGATTATATTAATATTTGGGCGCCGGAGTATTGTACGTTAAATCCAGAGAAACTTTTACTCATAATGGACGGTTATGACGAGATTAAAGATGTAATAACCTTTAAATGCGAACTAAAGAAGTATATACTTATGAACCCCAACACGCATATATGCATTTCTATGCGCAGTAATTTTCTCTCAAGTTCAACTGATGTTTTTTCGGATTTTAGTACCTATCAGTTGTTAGAACTGAGTCAATCCGACATTATAAATGAATTAAAAAAAAATAATATTGATTACGCTGTATTCTATGAGGAAAGTCGAAAAAAGGGATTGACACATCTTCTAAGCAATCCATTCTATTTAAACGAGCTTATTTGTGCTTTCCTTACATCAGCTACGCTCCCTATGCCAAAGGACATGATGGAGCACTTTATCGAAGAACGTATATCTAAAGACAGCAAAAAGTATGAATATGTGATGCCCTCAGCTTTGGAAGAATGTAAACATGAAATTAAAATTGCTCTTACACGCTTTGCTTATGGGATGCAGCTTTTAGATGTCTCATCATGCGATGAGAATCTATTTCAGACCATAATCAAAAAGGAAGATAGACAGTTAATTAAGTACAGTAGCTTAACAATTAAGACATCATATGGGCACGAATTTTCTCATAACATTTTCAGAGAATATCTTGTAGCAAAGTATATAAGTTCAACAAGTACAGATACTATAGTGGAATTAATATCTATACCAGGAACTAAGTTTTTAAATCATAATTGGTTTAATATACTTGGTTTCGTATTTCAGCTGAAAAACGACTTGGCTTTGATGAATTGGATTTATGAGGCAGAACCGTTGTATTTAACTAAATTAGAGCAAGATTGTATTAATTTAGATATTCGTTTCGAAATTTTTAAAAGAACATTAAATGAGATTAATAATAGGAATATCTGGTTTCAAAAGGGTATTTGTACCGAAGAAGATCTAGCGATATTTGTACAGTCAAAACGAACGCTTGAATTGTTGTTAGAGCATATTGAATCACCCTCACATTTCAGGTTACTCTATTTTTGTCTTGAGGTTCTATCCTACTACACACAGCTATATGGTATGGATGACCAGGTGAAACTAATTCTTGTGGATTGTTATCAAAAAAAGGATGTACGCTCACATGAAAAGTGTATTGCTATTACAGCAATAGCTAGGTTGAGGTTAAGTTCATCTGAAATCACTGCGGATCTAACTGAGAGATTTGCAGAAAGTGATGATTCATATGAGCGATTGGGAGTATATAAATATTTACATATGACAAATTGTGTAAATGACTATGTGGATTTTATGCTATCCGGAATAGAGTATGTTTCTTATTTACATAAGAATAGCGAGATGTCAAATGGTTTGGAACATTTTAAGTTAATAGAGTGCCTTGAGAGTGTCGATTCACCTGAAGCTGTAACCAAAGTAATATCCTGGTATACTCATCAAGAAAATATGGATATGAATTTTTATAATAAGGAAAAACTTTTTTCTGAATTTTTTAAGAAAGCCACACTACATTATTGCAACGGAAATAGTACGTTATTTGATACCGTATATAATTTTTTCATTAATGCTATCGAGCACTATTCCCGACAACATATTACTGATGTAATTAGGTTTTTTAGTGAAACAGGAACGATAGATTGTGCTTTCCAAAAACTTATGAACGAGGTAACGGATGAAAGATTATATATTATAGAAGATATTATAAATGAAAAGCCAGATCTCTTAGACTTGTTTTCAAGGCTGTATATAGATGACAAACTATATGATCCAAAAATATTCGAAGAATATGCAAAAAGATGGAGTAGAACAATCATGGTTTTTCAAAAATGTGCTGAGGCTATTAAAATTAAAACAGGAAAAATAATTGAACCACTAGAGCCGCCCATTGACTATGATAAAATTCGGAGGAAAGCTATTCAACATTTCTTTAATGCATTGTTTGACAAAAATTCAGCAAGAATACTGCTACATGCATTATTACAAATCTACGAAAATCAAGATTTAACAGTTGAAAAATTAATGAAAACACATTTGTTGAGAGACGATTATCCAGCTGGAACTCGACAATTGGAAATGGTTATTATACAAAGCGGATTTAAAAATCAAAAAGTTGCTGATTATTTTGAATTGATTAATTGGGAATCGTTTTTTGTTTATAGTGTTAATTATATTTTTAATAATGAAGAACAAAATAACCAAATTTGTATCAGTCAAGAACAACGCGAAGCTCTATTTGGCCTTTATCAACTGCTTGAGAAAAAGTTGATTCTTCACTCTGCGTTTAAGGAGATGGATAACAATAGATACAGCATATCAAATGATGTGAGCATATATATGACTCTAAAGAAGCGGTTATCATTTTCATCACCGGAATCTTATTATCTAGGCTTGCTTGAACTTCCCCATTTCTTTATTTATGAAATGAAGGTTGATGAAAAATATAATTTGCTTGAACAACATGTATTGCGCAAGAAAATTGAAGATAGAATTGTTGAGCTAATATCAAATGAAACACGTACATCGGTCTTGTATGACTTACTTTATGGATGCAAAAAGTATCGTCTACTTGCAGGAAAAAGTATCGCAATTAGGTTTTGTACAAACACTAATATTTCTACATTTGAACGTCAAATAGCACTTGAGTTCCTTTACGAGTTGTTCGAAATAGACGTCATACTAAAGGATGTAGTGCCGATTTCTGATGAATCTCTATTTGAAATAATTATCTCAATGATGAAAGACGTTGGAGGAACTATGCTAAAAAGTGAGTTACTTAACCGCTGCAGTAAAAATAGAAACTTATTTCTGTTAAAAAATATGATATATCTAAATATGCCAGAAGGCCTTGAGATTTATATAGAAGATTCAAAAAAAATAGGAAAGCCTGTGGATTTTAAAAATGGAATAGAAGAAGTAACCGAAGCAATCTCAAACATCAATGATAAAAAGTTGATTTCTTTACTCTTAGAAGCTTCTAGACTTCGTTTTTCTGAAGGTTTTGTAGATTCATCATTTCACACTCTATACAGCTCGTTAGTGAAGGCTTTTAGGAATTGTGCTAAAAGTGAATTTGATATTGTTAATACAGAGATAAAAAAATTGAAAGAAAATATGAGAGAGAATCTTGATTGTATTGGATTCTGTAGCATGATAGAAGATGATATACTTGAAGACAATAAGGAAAAATTAATAAAGAAATGGTCTACTAACGAAGTAACAAATGTGTTACAGACAATTGTATAGCAGTAAGAGATTAGAAACAATCCATTGTCTGACTTTTTATTATTTGTTTTTGATAATTAAGTAACAGGAGTATTTATTGTACAAAAAAGAGATAAAAGGATTAAGTTTATTAGTACCATGCAAATTATAAACGTCATAGTTTAACGGAACAAATGTTTAGTATGGAATGTCCTTTATAAACTTTATTAATAGAGTTAATTAGGTGGTTTTGTTTCTTTCTTTATCATTATTTACAATTGCAGTTGTAGAATGAAGATTTTTATAAATGATTGCTCTGAAAATAAAGGATTTGGAATACTTAATGCAATATATTTTTTGTCATAATTATCAACAGGAGGCCAATATGAATACTTTCATCAAAGTCCGAAAAAGGTTTAAACCATTTATCAGGTCATTATCAGCAATACTTCTCACCGTAGTCCTTGCAATAACACTAACAGGCTGTTTTATGCTTCCAGAGGACGAGGAGGTATTGGCACCCCCGGTTGTACTTAAGGAACCTGTCGCTAAGAAAATTATCACGGATAAGGTCAGACATGGAAATATAGAAAATAAGATTAAGTTCTGGGGTTCTTTCATGTCTCCCGTCCAGAGTGACCTTTTCTTCACTGATATGGGCAGGCTGGAGTCAGTAAATGTGGCCTATGGAGATCGTGTTCAGGCTGGTGCATTACTAGCGAAGCTAGAAAGCGGTGATCTTGACTTGCAACTTGCACAGTTAGAAATTAGCCTTAAAAAGGCAAAATTATCTTATGACAGTCTGAAGGAGAAAAATGAAATAAGTGGAGGCACCTTCAAATATGAGATGGAAGATGCCAAGCTCAGTATGGATTCTATCGAGATCAACATTGACAGCCTTAAAAATAAACTTT
>JBASOB010000066.1:0-18877 GCA_049657865.1 Mobilitalea sp. | reverse complement strand
GAATACGACTACTCTAATCTACGTTTTTTAAGTAAAATCACGTAGGTCTATTTGTTGACCCCTTCTTTCTTAAAAACAATTAAAAATCTTTTCAATCTCCTCTTGACATATCACCAGATTGCTCCTTCAGCATAGCATCGATTCTTTTTCTGAGCGCTTCCGGCATCTCTACTTTTGGAGCATTCTCATGCAGTAACCAGGTGGCTGCATAATGGGTATCCGATATTTGGAACATCGGCGGTTCTTTCTGAAAATCAATATTCATGGCATATATGTTCCGAGGAGCAAAGGAATCGCCTTCCACTTGGTGAAGCAGGTTTGGCGGACTTCCCGGAATTGTATAAAGCTTATCATTTACACTGTCAAGATCCGGCATAGCAGATAGAAGACCCCAGGTATATGGATGCTTCGGATTGTAGAAAATCTCGTTTGTCGTCCCTTTTTCAACTACTTTACCAGCGTACATAACCTCGACATAATCTGCAACTTTTGCAACGACTCCAAGATCATGTGTAATATAGATTACTGAAATTCCTGTTTTCTTCTGAATATCCTTAATCAACTCCAATATCTTAGCCTGAATGGTAACATCAAGTGCCGTAGTTGGTTCATCGCAAATGAGCAGTTCAGGGTCGCAGGCAAGTGCGATCGCAATAACGACCCTCTGCCTCATTCCTCCTGATAATTGATGAGGATAATTCTTCATTCTCTTCTCAGGATCGGTGATACCTACAAGTTCCAAGAGCTTAATCGCTTTTTGATAAGCTTCCTTCTTCGGGGTATGGTAATGATAAATCATCCCCTCCGTAATCTGTGCTCCAACTGTCATCGTCGGATTAAGGGAGGTCATCGGATCCTGAAACACCATGGCAATTCGCTTTCCGTTGATCTGTCTTCTAATCTCAGTTTTAGAAAGTTGCAATAAGTCCTGCCAAACTTCCGTCCCGTCTTTTTGATAAGCAAAATGAATACTTCCGCTGTTAATCTTACCATTATTGCTTAAAATTCCCATGATAGCTTTTACGGTTACGGATTTACCGCTTCCGCTTTCTCCTACGATTGCCACTGTCTCTCCCTTATATAAGGTGAGATTCATGCCACGGATGACCTTGACAGTACCTGCGGAGGTCGTAAAAGATATTGATAAGTCTTTAATTGCTAATATTTTCTGTTTTTCCATATGGCGCCCCCTACATTTCTTTCATCTTCGGGTCAAATGCATCCCTAAGACCATCTGCCATCATATTAAAACTTAACATAATGACTGCCAATACGATTACCGGGAACACGATCATATAAGGGTGTGTCGTAAAGGACTTAAAAGCATCACTGATTAAGGATCCAAGAGATGCCAGCGGCTGTGGAACACCGAGTCCGATGAAGGCAAGGAATGCTTCCGTAAAAATTGCATTCGGGATAGAGAACATGGACATTACAATTAACTGTCCAAAGATATTGGGTAATATTTCTTTGAAGATAATAAAAAAATCCTTTGCGCCTAAGGTTTTAGAAGCCAGGATAAATTCCTGCTCCTTCAGTTTCAGCACCTGCGCTCTGGCAATCTTACTCATACCAATCCATCCCGTAATCGCAATCGCTACCGTAATGGTAACTAATCCAGGCTTAAAGACAAGGATCAGCAGTGTTACGATAACCAAAGTCGGTATCCCGTTCAGAATTTCTGAAAATCTCTGTAATACCATATCCACTTTGCCGCCAAAATACCCGGATACTAATCCATAGGTCATACCAAAACACATATCTACCACTACGGCAACAAATGCAATATAAAGTGAAATTCTAGTTCCTGTCCAGGTTCTCGTAAAGATATCCCGTCCCAGCACATCGGTACCAAACCAATAATATATATTTTCCAGGCCGGTAGGAGTCGAAGAATCCTTCGATACATACTTGTTTTGATTCACCATACCGGTTGAGGTATGCATCTTCTCTGAGCCATCAAACACTCCCAGGTTTTCAATTCCCTGTATTCTCGGTGCAAGATTCTGGTGCGCTATAATTTGCGAATCATAAGTATTGTCAGTCATTTTCGGGCCAAAGACAGCCATGATAATAACAATAATAATACTGATGATTCCAATCATCGCTCCTTTGTTCTTCTTGAATCTTGAAAAGATATCGCTCCAATAAGACTTACTGGCAATCGCTTCATCAATGTGGGATATCTTATCTGCTCCAATCATGACAAAATCATCCGGTAAAAATTCCATTTCTGTATTATTCATGTTCATCCCCCTTAGCAAGCCTGATTCGTGGATCAATCACGCCATAAAGAATATCTACTAAAAGCATGATGCCGATATACATCGCACTATAGATAAAAGTCAGGGCAACAACAACGTTATAGTCATTTGATTGTATTGCAGTAACCAGCAGGCTACCGATTCCAGGAATCGAGAACAGTTTCTCAATTACCAGACTTCCTGTCATAAGTCCTACAACAAGAGGTGCCAACACTGTTATAATCGGAATCAAAGCATTTCTCAGGGCATGCTTAAAGATCAAAAGAAAGCTGTTCAGTCCTTTACTCTCCGCAAGCAGCATATAATCCGATCCCAGTACTTCTAACATCTCAGTTCTGGTAAACCGGGCGACTGTCGCCACGGTAAACATGCAGAGGGAAATCGTCGGCATGATGGAAGAATAAAGCGGGGCTTCCGTCTGGTACAGGAGAGGGAACCATTTTAACTGAAAACCCAAGGTATAGATCAGTGCCATCGCAAATACATAAGACGGCAGGCTTACTCCAAGTACAGAAATAACGGTAGTAATTGTATCATAAATAGTATTGTGTTTTATTGCGGCTACTATGCCTAGAATCAATCCAATCACCGTTCCAATCAGAATTGCCTGACCTCCAATTCGAAGAGAGATCGGTAATCTTGTTTTAAGTAACGCGGTAATTGGAGTATTTTTCGAAATATTATAGGAAACCCCAAAATCTCCAGAGAGCATTGCCTTTATATAATGTAAAAATCGAACTGTGATCGGCTGATCCAGACCATATTTTGCATTAATTACAGCTTTTTGCGCCTGAGTTAATTTTTCATCATTAAAAGGGGATCCGGGCATTAATTCTAACATCAAAAACAATATTAATAAAATAAACAATAGGGTTATCAGGGAAACAATAACTCGCTTTATAATATATTTTTTCACAAAATCACGCTCCTTACCATATATGACAAGCGGTTGATTTTCAGCATTTATTGCAAAAGACATCCCGTTATAAGCAATAATAACCCGCCACTTTCAACAAGTGCGGGGTTTTAATCTCTTCGGTGATTCTTTCGGCTGGCTCACTTTTCATAATTGTGACGCTGCCCCTGTGCCTTGCACTTAGCAGCGTCACGATTGTTATTATATGGTGCCTTTTCTTTTTCTATTCATTCCTTATTCATTAATTCTAAACCAATTATTTCTTATGAACTAATTCTTTACTGCATTCTTGTATCTTCTAGTAACACCTACCGAGTGGAATTCAATGCCTTCAACTCCGGTTTTAATCATAACTGCATCACCTTTTTGATATACTGGAAGAATAACTGCTTCGTCCATTACCATAGCTTCTGCTTCTTGTAATGCTTTCCATCTTGCTTCAAGATCTAATGCTAAATCACCTTTTTTAGCAGATTCAATAATTGCATCATAATCAGCATTTGACCAGAAACCATAGTTATTAGCATTTCCAGTTGACCACATATCTAGGTAAGTCATCGGATCTGCATAATCTGGTCCCCAACGTGTTAAGCATAGTTCAAATTCACCTGCTTGTAATCTTTCCACGCGATTCTTCTTTGGCATGGATTGGATTTCAATTGTAATACCTGGTAAGGTGGTCTGAATTTCCGATTGAATAAATTGAGCTACGTTGATTGCGGATTCGGTATCTTCCACAATTAATACATACTTTAATTCGCTTACGCCAAGTTCAGCCTGTGCTGTCTTCCAGTATTCTAATGCCTGTACCTTATCAGTTGAAAGATAAGTACCGGTAGTCTCACGGAAATCTTTTCCGTCAGGTCCAGTTGCAAGTAAAGTAGGAACTGCAAAATCAGCTACTATAGAACCATCTTTTAAGATGTTATTCGCAACTGCTGCCTTATCATAAGACAGAGCTAATGCTTTACGTAGATTTACATTCTCAAGTCCAGCAACGGTCTGGTTTGGAGAGATGTACCATAAGTAACCAGCCATGATGTTATTGAATTCAGGATCAGCCTGGAATTGTTCAACCTGCTCACCGGATAAGGTGGCAACATCTAAATCACCATTCTGATAAGATAACATCGCCTGCTGTGAATCTTTGATAACCTGATACTCGATGCCGTCAAGTGCAACCTTTGAAGCATCCCAGTAAGTGGTGCTCTTAGCAAGGCTGATCGTCGTAGCTGCCGGTTCGTAAGAAGTAATTACGAATGGTCCATTGCTTAAGATTGTCTCTGGCGTCGTTCCGAAAGTATCGCCTGCTGCTGTAAAGAATGCTTCATTTACAGGCATAAAGGATGGAAATGACATTAAAGATTCAAAGAAAGGAACCGGAACATCAAGTGTTACTACAAGAGTTTTGTCATCTTGTGCGGTTACACCTAATTGATCTACTGCTACTTCTCCTGTAGAGATTGCAGCAGCATTTGTAATTCCTGCGATTTCTGCAATGAACGCATATTCACTTGCAACTGCAGGATCTACAAGTCTTCTCCATGCAAATACAAAATCATTCGCTGTTACTGCAGTACCATTTGACCATTTTGCGTCTCTAAGTTTAAAGGTATAGGTCAATCCGTCTGCGCTCTTTTCAACAGACTCTGCAATTGCAAGAATTGGAGATCCTGCTGCATCAACTGAATACAATCCGTCTGTTACATTCGCCAGTACTTCAAAAGAGGTACCGTCTGTTGCAATCTGAGGATCCATGGAAGCTACCTCAACATCAAAATGCACATTCAGGATTTTACCTCCTGCTGTGTCTTCTACCTCTGCCTCTGCCGCATCTTCTGTTCCTGCATCTTCTGTTGTATCTGTATTGGAATCTGTTTTTGAATCCGCTCCACTGCAGCCAACCAATGAGAACATTAATAAGACTGCAAGCATGAATGCCATTAGTTTACTAATTCTTTTCATAATTATCCTCCTAATTTCTTATTCATAAGACCTTCGTTTTTATATTAAAAAATGCAGCCTCAAAATTAAAATCAACTTTTCGACCACATTGTCTTATGCCTTTATGAATGTTTTTATAGGAATCATTATATCCATTAATTGACTAGTTTGTCAAGACAATTTTGCAGTGTAGCGCAACACCAACGCATTGAAGCTTTAAACCGGCAAATTAATAGCCATTCTTTCCTAATTAGAAAGAATGGCTATTAATTTTTCCACATTATTCTATTTTATACCTGCATTAATTGAATTAATTTGCTGCCATGGGGTTCTATATAAAAGGCAATCAGTTCTTCTTGTTCTCCGATTATCTTCCCCGTCCACAGATCTAGTGCTCTGAGCTTACCCGTCAGTCCAAGGTCTTTCCAGGAGACGCCTACAACTCTTGCTTCATCGTTCAAGTTAAAAAGACCAGCATAAATCTGACCCTCCGCTCCTTCTGCAATCCAAATCGGACAATCATCATGTCTGGACAGTTCATGATTGTTAGAGGATTTCTGATTAATCATGAGCACTTCTGCATTCGTGATCAGTGACAGTGAAAATTCATCCAGGTCCGTCAACTCACATCCGAGCATCAGCGGAGAACGGCTCATTGCCCAAAGCGACATCATGGTATACTGTTCCGTCTCAGTAAATCCGGTTCTTCGAGTCGGATTATACTCTGCATTCGTACGAACGCACAGATGTCCGATCGGAATCATATCTGCATCCGGAAAATGTCCTGCTGCCATATAAGGATTCCAATCCTTCATTAATCCAAACTGTTTGTATAATAATCTCCATTCATCCCAGAAATCATTGGATACTCTCCAGAGATTCAGATTCTCCGTACAGTGTTCTGCATTATCTAATGGTGTGTCGCCGGGAGAAGCAGAAAATACAATCTGTCTTCCAGAGAGATCAATCGCTTTGCGAATCATTTCAACTTCTTCCATTCGATAGTTCGGTGCAGAAAGATCATCTACCTTAATATAATCCACGCCCCATCCGCAATATAATTCAATTAAGGAATTGTAATAACTCTGAGCGGCAAGTTTTGCTGTTTCGCTTGTGCCTTTGTCTATCTTCATTCCGTACATATCCTGATTCCACAGACAGACATTAGATCCATCTGCTGCATCGCGTGCACTAAATCCGGTCCCTTTAATCGGGGTATCCTTATACACTGCCTGTCTAGGGATTCCTCGCATCAGATGAATTCCAAATTTCAGTCCAAGGGAGTGCACATAATCAGAAAGCGGCAAAAAGCCCTTACAACCTGCAGAACTTGGAAAACGATTCTCAGCCGGAATAAGTCGTCCAAACTGGTCCATGCATAGAGGTGCCAAATTATGATATTCTGTACCGGAAGCCTGCGGCTCATACCACTGAATATCGACTATAATGTACTGCCAGCCATATTGTTTCAGGTTCTTTGCCATATAGTCAGCGTTTGCACGTGTTTCTTGTTCATTAACGCTTGCCCCGTAACAATCCCAGCTGTTCCACCCCATCGGCGGCGTGAGCGCAAAATCATTCTTATTCATACCATGCTTCCCCCGTGTTATATAGTTTTTTATCTTCTTATACTGTTTTTAACTTATACTGCCTATCAGTTTATACTGTATATCAATTTATATTGTCGTTCAATTTATACTGAGTATTAATTTATTCTGTCTATCAATTATGCTATCTTTCGATTTATACTATTCTAGTTTTGAAGACTTTCAGCTTATACCGTCTTAATCTCAATATATGGTTCTTGCGCTAAGTATGCTGCCTTAACTTCATCCATTCCTTCTATCACTATGTATTCGTCCCCGTCTATTTTCACTTTAACTATCTTTTCCGTCATATCACATTCTTTTTGATATTGATCCGCTTTCGTCTTAAGTTCCATCTCTTCTGCTTCAGAAATATCACTTGTCTTTATTAAACGCTTTGGAGAAATCAGCATCTTGTAAGTTTCCACGCCGCTATAATTCTTCTCATACTCTTTTGCTTCTCGAAGGATAATCTCAGCAATCATCTCCGGTTTGCCGTAAGTGCTGTCAATGATCAGGTTGTAGTTGTTAAAATCCATGTAACTTAAATTGTATATGTCTTTATATCTACGATTTTCGGTTGCGGCACGCTCTGCAAGTAAGCTCATAGCTTCTTCCACAGAGGAATACTTTTCTTCTGCGCCTCTTTGATCGTTCATGACACGTTCAGCGGCTGTCTGCAAACTAACCATGACAAAGACCTTAAAGGAATGCTCCACAAAATGCCAAGCCAGACGAGAATCAAAAATAATATCTTTATCCTTGTTTTCTCTGGAGATTTTAGCAACTGCGTCGTCTATCATATTGTCATATTTTTTATCGCTGCACATCAGCTGATTTAGCTCTAATGTTGTCAGATTCATATCTCTGGCTAATTCTCTCTGAACTTTTCCGGTAGAATATGTCTCAAATTGATATTTTTCATTTAAAAGTTTGCAAATAGTTGATTTACCGCTTCCCAGATTACCCGTAATCGTAATATGCATGGATTTTACCTCTTTCTTCTTCTGTGATATAAAAAGCAACTTCTGTCCCCGGGTGCCTTCGGCACTCCTGCAATCGTCCGAGCCAAAACAAAGAAATCAATAAACCCGATCACTTCTTTTCTCTAATTGCAAACAGACAAAATAATATTCTTAATTAAGATAGTATTATAGTCGAAACTTCTCAAAAAAACAACACTTTCAGATTCTTCCTTTATTATTTCACTTTCAGATTCTACATTTATTATTTCAGATTCTGTGTTTGTATAAGATAGGTGCTGTGCTTCTACTATAGCATCTTTATCTCCTGATTAGACAGTGCCTGCACTTTTCCCATCAACCCTGTCCCTCTGTATTTTTATCAAATAGAATTATATTCGCATTTAAAAGTCTTGCCTCTTCTAGGTCGTGCGTAACTATGATGACCGTCTTTCCTGTTGATTTCTGCTTTACATATTCGATGACCTGCTTTTTCAGCGCATCGTCAAGTCCTTTCAACGGTTCATCCATTATGATAATATCACTTACCGCAAGCATTGCCCGTACCACCGCGACTCTTCGCCGCATACCTCCGCTCAGGTTTTTCACTGGTTTATTCTGACAATCGACAAGATTTACTTTCTCAAGTTCCTGCTCGATTACGCTTACCGGCATTGTTTTATCGCATACTAATTTGATATTCTTGATTGCATCAAGATGCTCAATCAAGCGCTCCTCCTGAAAAACTGCTGTTACCCTTTTTCCCTGCATTCCTTGGACTTCACCAGAATCCGGAGCCGTAAGTCCTAAGAGTATATTAATCAGTGTTGTCTTGCCGATTCCGGAAGGACCCATGAAGCAATTTATTTTACCTTCCAAAAAGGTCATATTGATATTTTTAAAAATATCTTTCTGTTCGAATTGTTTTGAGAGATTGCTTATTGTAATGTCCATTATAGCCTCCTTCTGAAGATAAAGGGAACTGCTTGGTTCCTTCATAGTTACAGATAAAGAACTTTTTCCTGCTGCAGTAATGTCCTCTTGCACTATCCCTCAAGATGACTGTTGTTCTTCCGAGACGAATCCTGCTGTACAAGTCCCAGTAGCATCAGTACTGCTTTCTCAAATAGTATGCTGATGATAATAATAACTACTGTCCATGCAAAAAGTTCTGGGAACATATAATACAGTTTCGCTTCATATAATCTTTCTCCAATTGAACCGTTCGGATACCCGATGACTTCAGCTGCAACTCCAGCTTTCCAGCTAAATCCGATTCCTACGGATACTGCCGAAACAAAATGCGGCATAACCGCAGGAATATAGATTGCCCTGATCTTTTTCCAGTTGCTAAGGTGAAATACCTTTGACATCTCCAGCAGTTTCGTATCCGTAGATTTAATTCCCTGATACACATTTGCATAAACCATGGGAAGTACCATCAAAAAAGAAATCGCAACCGATAAATTATTCGTACTGATATACATCAGTGCAAGAATAATGAAGGAAGCAACCGGTGTTGCCTTAATTACTTTTAATACAGGTGATATCAGTTCTTTCACTACTTGGCTTAAGGATGCTCCGATTGCTAATGCAGTCCCCACCGCCAGGGCAAGAAAGAATCCAAATACGATTCGTGCAAAAGAAAACCATATCGTCTGCCAGAAATCCAGAGTAGCACCAAGTTGAAACAAGGCAATTAATACAGTAGCTGGGGAGGGTAACAAAAAAGCATAGCCAGCTATACTGGCTCTCCCACTGATCAGTTCCCAAAAAAGGAGCCAGAAGCAAATGGCAAATATCTTTAATCCGTATTTAGTTGCAAACGACTTTACAGAATTAATTTTTGTCATGAGCTGCAGGCTCCTTTCTTTTCTATGTAATTTTATAATCCTTGCTTCGTTTGATTCAACCTTTCGAAAATCAAATACAATGACGCTGTCTAAGAATTCCGTATCTTTTCGTCATTTCATTGTTCCGTATTTCAATGTTCTATTGTTCTCAATATCCATCATTCCAATGTTCTATCCCATGTTTATTCTGTTATAAAATTCTATTCTGTTATTAAATCTTATTCTCCTAAGGTATATAATAGAATTCATCTGCAGGAAGTTTTCCGCCGACAGATTCTGGATTCTGCGCAAATAACGTATTCAGATATCCGCCAATCTTAACTTTCATATCTTCTCCCTGAATCATGGTAATATTACAATATGACATTGCCTTCTTCATTGGTGCAGCTTTGAAGATATCGAATTTTTCAACAAGTGCAGAAGCATCTTCAACATTTTCATTCGCATATGCTGCGGATAATGTATATTCTGCCATAAATGCATCAAAAGCTTCTTTGTTGTTCTCTAAGAACTCGCTACGGACTACCACTACGCCGGTAACAACCGAGCTGCCATCCGTGCTGACTGCATCCCATTCTTTTGCAATATCAAGAGCGATATGCACCTTGTCATTTGTCATCATAACGGTTGTTACATATGGCTGAGGAAGCATTGCCACGGCATCGGTTGACTCCGCCAGCATTGCTGCAACTTCTGTTGCTTCTGATTTATATTCAATGGTGACATCTTTCTCAGGATCAATTCCATGAGCGGTTAGGATATAATTTAAAGTATACTGAGGTGTGGTTCCTTTACCAGTGGAATAAATCGTCTTGCCTTTTAAGTCCTCTACACTTTTAATTGTGTCACCTGTTTCTACAATATATAGAACGCCTAAGGTGTTGATACCAGCAACTTTAATTTTTCCTTCTGTTTTATTATACAATACAGAAGCTAAATTACAAGGTATTGCAGCAATATCCAGCTCACCCTTAATTAAAGCTGTACTGATTTCATCCGCTGCTCCCGCAACCGTAAAGCTGTAATTATTAGCAGTTGTTCCCGCAGCAGCATCGTCCATCATTTTCACCATACCAATTGCAGTAGGTCCCTTGAGTCCGCCAATTTTAATATCCATCTTCTCAACTGGCACTTCGGTCGCTACCGGTGCTGTAGTTGATGCAACAGCTGGCTCAGTCGGTGCTGCTTCGGTTACTTCAACTGTTTCCTTCGTATCTGCGCTATCTTTCGCACAGGCTGTAAATACCATCATACATAATATAAACATGACTAACATTTTAATTTTTTTCATTTTCATTCCTCCATTTTATCCCTTAAAGTTTTTACTCTTAAGTTCTTTCTTATAAGTTCTTTCTCTTAAAGTTTTCTTTACTCTTACAGACCTGATACTTCTTTACAACAGCTCAGACACTATTCTACTTTTTAGAATATATCGTTTTTACTGTAATGCCTTTAATCATGCCCAGCTTTCCTGCCAGCGTACTTATGGTATCTGCTTCGGCATTGACTACAACACTGATGATGCTGATATTTTTTTCACGGTAAGGCAAACCCATTCTTCCTATGATGTATTGGCCGTAATCATGCAGCAAGCTATTTAACTTTTCCACTGCTTCTGCGTCCTCCACAATAATTCCAATTAAAGCAATTCTGGTTTCCATGTCATCCCCGCTTTCTTCTCCTTATTCCTAACTACTTTCGCAGCGAGCCTTCGTCTGACTCCAATAAAAATCCCTATGCCATTATGACATAGGGAATAAAGTATCTTACATATGCTACCGCCTTACCGCTCGGGATAACCCTTACATCAGCTCGATACGTTTGATCTTAGTATCCTATGCCTTTCTATCAGAAAATTCTTCTAAATTGGCTAGACTTAGCGTAGCACCCTGTTAATTAATTGTCAATAATAAATGAAAATCCACTGTTATTTTTTTGCGAACCTTTCCATCAGATCCTTTAATTCAATAAATTTATTGCCACACAGGGAATAATACATCCACTTGCCGTCTCTCTTGCAGACTACCAGTTCTGCATCACATAATATTTTCATGTGGTGGGACAAAGTAGACTGTGTTATCTTAAGCTGCTCCAATATTTTGCAAGCACACAGATCTCCCTCTTTTAAGTTTTCAACAATACACAAACGATTTGGATCAGAAAGTGCCTTCAAGATAACTGCATAATTATAGTATTCTTCCCTCATTAACGTTTCCTCTTTTTCAACTTATTTCATCTATTAAACCTTAAATCGGTATCCCACTCCCCAAATTGTCTCTATGTACTGTGGTTTAGCCGTACTGTATTCAATTTTTTCCCTGATTTTCTTAATATGTACCGTGACGGTTGCAATATCTCCGACCGATTCCATATCCCAGATTTCTCTAAACAATTCATCTTTGGTATATACATGGTTCGGATTCTGTGCAAGAAAGGTTAAGAGATCAAACTCCTTTGTTGTAAAGATTTTCTCTTCTCCATTTAAGAATACTCTTCTCGCCGTCTTATCGATTTTTAATCCGCGAATTTCAATCATGTCGTTTTCTTTAATCCCTGATCCGATTAATCTGTCATACCTTGCAAGATGCGCCTTCACTCTTGCCACCAGTTCACTCGGACTAAATGGTTTTGTCATATAATCATCTGCGCCTATGCCAAGTCCGCGAATCTTGTCGATATCATCTTTTTTCGCGGATACCATAATAACTGGTATATTCTTTGCTTCACGAATTTTTTTACAAATTTCAAATCCATCCATACTCGGAAGCATCAAATCCAAAATAATGATATTGAAGTCCTCTTCGAGTGCTCTTCTCGCCCCAACCTCACCGTCGGTTTCGGTCTCTACTACAAACCCGCTTAACTCTAGATAGTCTTTTTCCAATTCTGCAATTGCTACTTCATCTTCAATGATTAATATTTTGTTCATCGTATCCCTCCTGATTTTTGCGAGAATATTCTTCACGCCAAGTTTAACATGTCTTTCCTAAAAATTCATGCTAACGTTCTTTTGCGTTAGGATGCTTACTTCTTCACACTGACTTCTTGCTCTTTTTTAACGTAAAACAAATGGTTGTTCCAGCCCCTTGCTCGCTAGTTGCATATATCTTTCCACCATGATCTTCAATAATTTTCTTGGAGATTGCCAGTCCTAAGCCGCTTCCGCCTTTTTTGGAATTTCTCGAGGCATCTGCCCGGTAAAACCGATCAAATATATAGGGAATATCTTTGCTTATTATGCCACATCCATTATCTTCAATTTCTATTTGCACGAAAGCGCCGATATCACTAAGACGAATTTGGATTACTCCCTGTTTCTTATCTAAATATTTCACGACATTTCCAATAATGTTGTTGATTACTCTCTTCAACTGTTCTACATCTGCTATGACCTCAGTAGTCGGATCAATATCTTTTTTACAAAGGATCTCAATATTCTTGACTTCCAAATCCAAACTCAAATCGTCTATGCAGTCCTCAAAATATTCATGAATATTAATGTCTTTAAAATTATAAGGTATCGTATTACAGTCAATCATTGCATAAAATGATAATTCATCCACCAAAGCAGACATATCGTTCGCTTTCGTTAAGATCGTTTTGAGATATTTGTCACGTTTTTCAGGAGTATCCGCGACGCCATCCATTACACCCTCGGCATACCCTTTGATGGCAGTGATTGGTGTTTTTAGATCGTGTGAAATATTACTGATCAGTTCTTTAATATCTTCCTCATACTGCAATCTGCTGCTGATCAATTCTTTCAGCTGAATTCGCATATCCTCGAAATCCATGCAAAGCTGACCGATTTCATCCTGCGTCTCAGAATGTATCGAATAATCCAGATCACCGTCTTTAATTTGATTCATCGCAATTCTAAGTACATTAAGCGGAAGAATAATACTACGGTAAATCCAAAACATCAAGAACATAGCCGTAAAGCACAAAATAATAAAGAAAGAAATTATACTTTGAGTTGCCAATGCCTTTAACTGCGGAAACAAGGTATTAAGATCTGTAATAACAAAAACCGTACCCTCGCCACCGTCTGTGAAATAGAAATCCTGAGCTTTTATTAAAAACGGATTAACGCCTCCCACATAGAGTCCGCCATCCACTGCCGTACTATATACCCCAAACTCAGGGAGATTTTCTAAAATCATATCCAACTTGGATTCGCTGCCGGTAAAAATAAATTCTCCGCTTTTTCGCACAGCAATAAAAGAATATTTATCTTTAAGCTCCCCGTTTAGCTTATTAATATAATCTTGATCCTCTAACATGACCGGAGATTTTAATGCCGCTAATTTTATTTCATTGTAAGTTCCTCTGGTCAATCGGTTAAGGATCTGTATGGGGTTGGTAATTACCTGAATTGTATTCGCTTCCACATCATAAGATTCCTGAATGGAATTCATCTGTAAACGCACGATGGTACTTGCCGATATCGCAAGCAGCAGAATCGGCATTACAATCATTATGATAAAGGCTGTCACTAATCTATCTTTTAGTCTCAATTTTTCACCTGCCCAATTTATTCTAAATTTTCACAATAAGTATACCATGTTTTCTATTATTATGCACAGGAAAAAACAATTACGTTTCTAAAGTTTTTATGAACAACGTGCTTTGATATCATCTGAATAGTTAAAAAAGAAGAGCCTATCAATAAGATACGACCCTTCCCTCTATTACTTTTCATTTCATCACTATTATTCTATAGGCAACTATCTATTACTGCCTATTTATTTAAGTATTTCTTCAATTCTTCTGCTTTATCTGTCTTTTCCCAAGGAAGGTCCAGATCCAAACGTCCAAAGTGACCGTATGCAGCTGTTTGTTTATAGATTGGTCTTCTTAAATCCAGCATTTTGATAATGCCGGCTGGACGAAGATCAAAATGTTTACGAATAATTTTAACTAATTCCTCCTCCGACAAGTTGCCTGTACCAAAAGTATCAATCATAATGGAGGTCGGTTCCGCTACACCAATTGCATAGGATAACTGAAGTTCACATCGCTCAGCCAAGCCTGCCGCAACCAGGTTTTTAGCTACATAACGAGCAGCATAGGAAGCAGAACGGTCCACCTTGGTGCAATCCTTACCTGAAAATGCGCCGCCACCGTGTCTTGCATAACCGCCGTAAGTATCAACTATAATCTTTCTGCCTGTCAAACCGCTGTCGCCATTTGGTCCGCCGATTACAAAACGTCCGGTAGGATTGATATAGAACTTTGTCTTCTCATCTACTAATTCTTTTGGTAATATAGGATCTAGCACGTATTGTCTGATGTCTTTGCGCAGCTGTTCCATCGTAACATCTTCATTATGCTGTGTGGATAATACAACTGCATTAAGATGAATCGGCTGGTTATTCTCATCATATTCAACCGTAACTTGTGATTTTCCGTCCGGACGAAGATATGCTAAAGTTCCTTCTTTTCTTACTTTGGTTAGTTGTTTGGTCAATTTGTGTGCTAAAGAAATCGGGAAAGGCATCAGTTCCTCTGTTTCGTTGGATGCATATCCGAACATCATACCTTGATCTCCTGCACCGATAGAGGACACCTCGCCCTCGCCTGCTATGTTTTCTTTTACTTCAAGCGCTGTGTCAACACCCATAGCGATATCTGCGGATTGTTCGTCAAGTGCTACAATAACACCGCAGGTATTAGCATCAAATCCATATTCGGATCTGTCATAACCAATTTCACGGATGGTATCGCGAGCGATTTTCTGGATATCAACATATCCGTTGGTGGTAATCTCACCCATAACAAGTACTAACCCCGTAGTAATCGCAGTTTCACATGCGACCCTGCTCATTGGGTCTTGTTCTAATAACGCATCAAGTACCGCGTCAGATATCTGATCACAAATTTTGTCTGGGTGTCCTTCTGTAACTGATTCCGATGTAAATAATCGTTTTTGCATAATAGCCTCCAATTCTGCATACAATGAAATGATTCGAAAAGTTGTATCATTCATCAAAAAAATAAGCCCGCAATAATACGGACTTGAAACCTAAGTTTATCAAATCCCCTTATTGCTCGATTGCTCGCTCAGGTTGGCACCTTCCATTACAGGGGTTGCCGTGACTTCATAGAGCCTTTACTCTCCGTCACTCTGAATAAGAGAAATGTAAATAATATGAAATTGTGTTCTTGTCTAGCTTTGTACCTTAGGATATACCTAATTGATATCTACGTCAAGTAAAATCTTTATGAATTTTCTAAATAAATCAGTCTGATCTCTAGTCATAAAGGCTTAATTCCCTATCCTTCGATTGACTTTTTCTTCCTTAATAATTATACTCGACTTATACCCTATTGATAAGGTGGTATAAGTTTCCGGAGCGAACGCTCCGTTTGTTGGACTATCTGAAGGGAGTGCCGTATTTGAAAAACGGCAGTTGTGAATACCATGAAAATTACAAGAATTTTACTTGCTCAGGCCATACCTGGTATGATTATCGCCGAAGATGTTTTCACGAAAGACGATCACCTTGTGATTGCGAAAGAAACACCCTTAACCGACCGGATTATTACCAGATTGGAGTTTTATTCCATTGAAGTTATTTCCATCTATATCTACAATGATCTTCAAGATGTTAATGAAGCTTTCCTTGAGACGACTTATTATGATAAAATCAAACATAGCGAATCCTTCCATCGCTTTCATTTAGCTTATCAGAATGCAGTAAGCGAATTTAAGAATTCTCTTGACCATATCGTGCTTGAGAAAGAGGAAATTGATACGGATCAGCTTTTAACCGACGTACGTCAGGTCTTAAATCAAAGTGACTCCAGTATTGAATTATTTAATATGCTCCATTGCATGAGGCAGTATGATGATACGACCTATATTCACAGCATCAATGTCTCACTGATCTGTAATATCATTGGCAAATGGCTGCATTTTTCTCCCGAAGATTTAGAGTCCATTACCCTTTGTGGTTTATTGCACGATCTAGGCAAATTAATGATTCCAAGCAATATTATCTTGAAACCCGCCAAATTAACTGAGGCAGAATTTACTACCGTAAAAACACACACCATTCGCGGTTATAACCTTTTAAAAGGGAAGATGATAGACTCTCGGATCAAAGATGCCGCCCTGATGCACCATGAACGTTGCGACGGAACCGGTTATCCTTATGGATTTTACAGTGAACAAATTGATCCTTATGCAAAACTTGTTGCAATTGCGGATGTCTATGATGCGATGACCTGCGCCAGAGTATATCGCGGACCGCTTTGCCCTTTTGATGTCATCTCGATTTTCGAATCTGAAGGCTATAGCAAATACGATGCTAAATACATTATGACTTTTTTAGAAGGTATTATGCAGACCTACGTGAACAATAGTGTAATATTAAACAATGATATGAATGGCAGAATCATCATGATTAATAAGAACGACTTATCTCGGCCTGTCGTAAAAGTCGGGACTCAGTTTATCGATCTTCGGCATCATAGAGATCTTCATATTGTTGCCTTGGTCTAGAGATTGCGTATCATAAACAATAAAAGACTGTTCCTTTAAAGTGAACCCAAACTTAAGACTAAATAATCTAATTTGGGAAATTTACTTTAAAACAACAGTCTTTATTTTTAATATTCTTTATTTTTCATCCTACTATAATCGTCTTAGCTAACTTTCAACTTAAACTTACGAATCGACTTAAAATCCTCAGAATCAACCTTAGCCATATCTGCACCAAGCTGTTGCATCTTAGATTCGAATTGTTCATAACCACGTTCAATAAATTCGATATTCTCAACAATGGTAAACCCTTCAGCCATAAGTCCTGCAATTACGAGAGCTGCTCCTGCACGAAGATCCGGTGCACTGACAATTGCTCCTGTTAATTTATCAACTCCGTCTATGATAGCCGTATTACTTTCCACTTTAATTGATGCTCCCATACGGGACAGTTCGTCTACATACTTAAAGCGATTCTCAAATATACCCTCAGTTACTATACTTGTTCCCTTGGATATTGCCAGAAGAGTAGTCATCTGTGGCTGCATATCAGTTAAGAATCCTGGATAAACTAAAGTTTTTACATGAGAATTCCCTAGCTTACCGGTTGCTTTTACTCTGACTGCATCATCAAATTCTTCAACTTCAGCTCCTATTTCTAAAAGCTTTGCTGTAAATGCTTCCAAATGCTTTGGAATTACATTCTTAATCAAGATATCCCCTTTGGTCGCAGCAGCAGCAAACATAAAGGTTCCTGCTTCGATCTGATCTGGGATAATCGAGTACTCACTTCCATGAAGCTTTGGTACACCCTTAATACGAATAACATCAGTACCTGCACCTTTTACATTAGCACCCATACTGTTTAAGAAATTCGCCACATCAACAACATGGGGCTCCTTTGCCGCATTCTCCAGAATCGTAAGTCCTTCTGCCAAACATGCTGCAAGCATTGTATTAATGGTAGCGCCTACACTAGAACCATCAAAATAAATGTGGGCTCCTACTAAATTATCAGCTTTCGTACAGATTAAGCCATGCTCAATCTTTACTGTTGTCCCCAGCGCTTCAAATCCTTTGATATGCTGGTCGATTGGTCTGCTTCCGATATTACAGCCTCCAGGAAGTGCAACCTTTGCATTCTTGTACTTTCCAAGTAATGCTCCTACTAAATAATAGGATCCACGGATTTTACGTACATAATCAAAATCCACATTTACTGTGTTGATTCTGCTTCCGTTTATTGTAATGGTATTTCTATTCAAATGCTCTACTTTAGCACCAATATCTTCGATTGCCTGTAATAATACATCGATATCTCTGATATCAGGGATGTTTTCTATTTTTACCGTCTCATCCGTCATGATAGCTGCTGCTATGATTCCTAATGCGGCATTCTTATATCCGCTCACTGTTACTTCACCAGATAAGGGTTTTCCACCTTTTATTATATATTGTTCCATTGTGCACCTCAATTAATTAATCGATCCTGGGTTTGTTCAAATTGACTATAAAACCAGTCGATATTTTGTTAAATTTTAACCGTCACTCTGATTATACCACAAAGTTGTCGTTTGTAAATTGTTTTTTCATAAAACAGCCGTTATTGGCCGTTCTAAGTTCTATTAATGTAGAATAAGTTCAATCATATCGGAAAATAGTACGTTGGAGTATAATTATTATTGGCAAGAGGAATAAAAAATAGGAAGTAGATAAATATCTACTTCCCAATCATACATTTTTTCTTTTATAATGTTTAACGACGAAGAAAAACACGAAAGAGGACTGTATGATGGAGTTAATTATAAAGGATAAAATCATTTCATTCAAGGAGCTGGAGCAAAATATTTTCAGATATATTTGCCA